>NZ_JAVRCS010000005.1:253388-262550 GCF_034530635.1 Nostoc sp. EspVER01 | reverse complement strand
ATCTGAATGGTTTACTTGCTATTTGAGTGTTTCTGCCAAAAGTGGATGCTCCCTTGCGGTATAAAGTATCAAAACCTAAAAGTCGTAAAGATGTTGCCAGCTTTCCCAAATGAATATCTAAAACAAAGCGGATAATACTGAGCGGTTTTGGTAAAACAGAAACGCTTGGTATAATAAAACTCCTAAATGAAATTGGATAAACATTGATAGTGTCTCCATCAGAAACTATGTAAGAAAAATTTACATATTCACCATTAACATTTATCGAATCCACCTCTGGATGAGGGACACCCAACGACTCAATCATGTCCTTAATTGAGGCTTTTTCCTCAAACAAATGAGAGATTTTCACCTGTTTCTGATGCCGTGGTAAAAAATGATTCAATTCTGCATGAAAGTAGAAATATGCGATCGCCATAGCTACAGATATTTGGACTAGTAAGTGCGCCTTTACTAGCAACAATTTGTCACAATTGCAAAACTTTATCTATTATATTGAAACTCTCAATGCTTGTTGTAGTGGGTTATCCTTACTATGAAATGCCTGTTCACCTTGATTTAAGCAATGTCCTAGAGGCAACACACCGTAAATAAGTTATAAAGATTCTTAAAAACTTGCATTTCTTATTGACTTCAGTTACAGTCAAAGCAGATGCCTATCATCAAACCCTGACACAAGGTTCGGGAAGTTAGATTAGGTAAAACGCTAAATAGCAAATTTGTTAATGTTAATGTCAGTGACAGTGCTAATAATTAGTCACTACTTTTAATTTTAACTTATCGCAGATGGAGTACGGGGAATTAAAGCATTTACCCCTAATTTGACTTTTTTATTTTCTCAAGTTATTGAGAATTATTTGCAATATGGATAATTCGATAGATAAATAGTGTGGAACAAGTCTTAAAACAGTATTGGCTTACCAAAGCGATTTCTGTTTATTAAATATTTTCGCATCTACCTTTAGAAAGATTTTTTAGATGTACGGCACAGAATTATATCTTTATATATAAAAACAGGATATGTAATTAGCTATGTAGATAATTTCAGCAAAACTTTAAACAACTAGGTTGCTGCTAGAAACATTTTTGATTGTAGTATCAGCTACATCAATATTGTAAGCAAGTTAATCATCGGTAACTCTCCAAGTCGCTTTGCGTCTATGTACTAGGTTTAATATATTTGATTTTGCCAAAGAGACCAAGTTGAGAAAAACTGAGTTTCCGCTAATGAAAATTTATTAAATACCAAATAACAATAAAACTAGATACAAAATTAACGCCACTCATACGGAAAAATATCTCTTGACACTATTTATCTTTATTGTGGAGAATTTATTAACCGGAAAGACCTTGAGCGATAATGATGTTATAAAGTGGCTACCTAGTTTTAACTCGGAAATGAATATTGTTCTTTTTTATCTCCTTGAACCAAGGATATTGTAGTTAAGAACACAATTGTATTTTGTAATACCTTTTGTCCATAAAATATGCTAATGAGTACAGCGAGATGAATACTTTTTTTTGTTCTGATGATTCACGGCAAGTAGGAGAAGATGTTATTGGTAGTGCCACCAATTATCAAACTTATATTTTAGTTGAGTGTCCTTTACCTTGGACATCAGAAGCCTTGAACTCTAAGTGGGTGCCTCAGAATTTGAGGATTTTGGTAGAAGAAGTGAAGCGTGCGAAACTGCCGATTAGATTTCTCCTAATTGCTAATGATTTATCACACAAGGTAAATCACACTACGCTTTTGATTTATCAAAAACAAGAGGGGCTAAGTAGTGGATACCATAAGCAGGAGTTTCAGCTAGCAAATATTGAGCAAGTAGCAGGAGTTGTCCAAAAATGGATACGGGGTATCGATTCTAATTTGGAAGTAGAAACTAGTATAACTAGAGATATTTTAGTTTGTACTCACGGTAGCCATGATAAGTGTTGTGCGAGATATGGCGCTCCTTTTTACTTCCAAATAACAGCGAGTAAAGCTGATTTGTGCTTAGAGAATGTGCGAATTTGGAAATCATCGCACTTTGGTGGACATCGGTTTGCACCAACAGTTATAGACTTGCCAGAAGGAAGATACTACGGTCGTCTCGATCGAGATTCATTTAGATCGGTTTTGACTCGTACTGGTGATATTCAATGCTTACATCAAGTCTATCGAGGCTGGGGAATTCTGCCTGCTCCACTTCAGGTTTTGGAAAGAGAGCTAATTCTCTATAAAGGATGGGATTGGTTTAATTACAAAGTTGTAGGCAAAATTTTAGAGCAAAGTTTAGACAATAGTACTATGTTAGCTGAAATTAGTTTTGAACAACCTTGTGGTTCTTTCTATACTTACCAGGCTAAACTTGTGAAAGATGAAACGAAGACTCAACAACTGAAAAGTTCATGCAATGCTACACGAGAGTTGGTAGTTACTAAATATGCGGTTGGTAGTTTTTGGATTACTTCTAGTAAGGTAATGAGTTATAGTACATAGAAGTGAAGAGTTTTTAAACGCAGAGGGACGCAAAGGGAAGCGCAGAGGATTACTAAGTTTAGTTCGCTACGAATTCATTAAATACTGTATTTAGGATAACGGTGTGGAACTTCGTAATAAAATCTCTGCGTCTCTCTGCGTTTAAATTCCAAATTAAGATGAAGCCAGATTTAAGATTTTTCGTAACAGTATTTGGTCTTCTAATTTGGCTTTTAAACGACCATTTTCAATATCTCGAATCCAGCTTTGGCTTTTACCTGTGAGTTTTGCCAATTCTCTTTGGGAGAGATTCAAGTTTTTTCGCGCTTGCAAAATCTGTTCGCCTAGCAAATCGTTTGTAGCTTTGGGCTTTTTTTTGGCTTTGGCAGTTCTTGTTTTCTTTTTTTCCGATTCTGAGATTTGCTGTTCCCATTCTGGTGGGAGTTCAAAAGCTAAGATCCGCGCATTCATTAGCAGATTCCACTTACCACGGGGGCCTGTGTCTGTGAGGCGAGTTTCAGCACCACCGTCATTAGTCCAAAATTCTAATGCTTCATCTGGATCTTCGGGAAGATCGATTAATTTCGCCCACAAAGGTTGAATTTCTGGTGGATAAGTAACTGGATCGAAAAGTGGTTTCATTCCATAGTGATTGAGAATTTCTAAATCGCTTTCAAAGGTTCGCAACAGACGTTTGCGTTCTTCCCGTTGTCTGGATGCAAGGGCGACTTTTTCTTCACCGTAAGCAATACGCAGCAAGGTAGGAATGGTGATGCGTTGTTCTTTGCCCATTTTGGTTTTAAACAGCAACCACAGCATTAGTCGAACTGCACCTTCATGTTGCTGCCAAATACTCATGACTGTGGTTAGCAGCGTTTTGGGGAGACTGCCGTATTGATAGAATGCAGTTCGCTCTTTACACGCTTGTTTGTTTAAAAAATATTGCGCCCATAACCCTGCTTTTACTTTAAAAGTTAGCCCAATCAGATATTTGCATCCGAGATTGTCTTCTTGGAAGTGGTGCTGAATATCTACTAAGTGCCATAAGCGGCTGCCGACAAGAGAGAATCCGTTAATTCGACCTTGTTGGGGCCAGTCAATGGAGATAATCAGGGAGCAAGCTTGCTGAACGATATTTTTCATTAAAGCTAGCTTGGCAGCTTTGCTCAAGTCTTTGCGTTTCTCCATCCCCAAATATTTCTCAATTTGTCGCTCATCGATCGCAAATTCTTGCTCCCAAGGTTGCTCTAAGGCTGTGGCATAAGCTGCAAAAATTAGATGTATGCAAGCGGCTCTGATGTCAAGCCCCTCAATTGCTGCTATATCTGTGGCCTTGTCGTTCACTTTCAAGGGATCTTGGATGTGAAAAGCGATCGCACCTCGCCCTTGATTGACTTGTCGGCTGTAACTGATGTAGCCTTCTTCATCGGTTTCCCAATGTAGGGATGTGCGCTGCGCTAATACATTACAAGCTTCCCAAATTGCGATCGCTGAAGCAAATGGATTATTCTTACCATTAGAAAATAAGTCTAAGCTGCTAGCATCTCTTGGTTCAACTTTGCATCTTCCCTTTTTCGCCTGCCAAGGAATAGGAGAATTAGTTGGACAAGCTATTACACATTGCGGTTCTGAATAATAGCCCTCACAATTATTACAAAGACCAGGATCGACCCAGTATTCATTGTCCTCTATTCTGATTGCACCCGTAGGACATTGGGGGCGGCAGTTGTCACATCCAACGCAACTGTTGTTAGGAATTGTATAAGGCATTTGGCTCTTTTCCCACTCTAATCGTTGAGATGTCTGGCTCAGGTCTCCCCTGGATGAGTCCTGTTTATTCATGACTCCCTACCACATGATCTTTCTAGTGAGAAAAAAATATTCTCACTACGTTCGATTCCCACATCCACTTGTTAAATTCGCATCCAATTGCAAGCTATTTAAGGCTTTAAAACAGCCTAATAAAACTTCTTATTAACTATACATTTCATGAAAAAAATGATTAATTTGTTCGTATTGAGCTTAGGAAAAAATCTTAACATTTATTTAATTAGGTAATTGATGAACATTTTAGCTTTGACCATAAAACCTTATACAAAGTATTTTTAGGAAATGTTTAAGCCTCCTGTAATTTAGCTTGCTCTGATTTGTTAATAATTTTAATATTTAAGGCATCATAATATTCTGCCATAAAGTTTACAGTTCCTTTATAAATTAATTCTGTGTATTCAGATGAAATCGTAATATTCCTTTTGTCACCATTTAACTAAATATTTAAATCAAAATAAATTGAAAATTGTTGCTTTCTAAAATACATATTGCATATATCAAAATGTAACTGATGAACATTTATTCTGGTATATATGTATACTGTTTACATAAATTTATTTGCCTAAATCTACAAATATTTGAAAAAGAATATCATTACTCTTAGAGATATAGCTGCATTTGCTGGAAATAATAGTTAAATCAGCAGTTATAAATCACATAGATATGAAGCTTTAGTCACCTGTATAGGTTTAAAATCCTCAACTTTTTACTTATCTTCTGTATGAAAATCGCTGTTCATGGGCTGCTACCTTACCTCTAGTCAGACATTAAGTCTCTGACTCAATGAATGCGTTTATATGTAGAACGTGGGAACGAGGAATACGAAATATTTATAAGAATTATTTGCAATAATCTTTATCTATAAATTGACATAAAAAACAATTCAGGATTGTGTTCAAAGTCATCGAAAATTGATGTGACAAAAGTAAGTTTTGAATACAAAAGAATAAAAGATTAGGATAGTATGATGATTAATGCACAAACAGATTGACAGGCAAAATTGCTGAGGATTTATTCATGGCACAACTAACAGGTTTGACATTTGGCGGTAAGGCTTGGACACCAAAATTTGCTCAAGAAATCGACAAAGACAAATGTATCGGCTGTGGCAGATGCATTAAAGTCTGCGGGTACAATGTGCTTGGATTGAAGGCACTAAATGAAGAAGGCGAATTTGTGGAAGATGAAGATGATGAAGAAATTGAACGAAAAGTAATGGCAGTTACTTCTCCAGAGAATTGTATTGGTTGTGAAGCTTGTTCACGGATTTGCCCCAAAAATTGCTACACCCATGTTGTATTAAACAATTAAGGTTTTTGGAGTTAATCAAAATTGTTGTTCATTGAAGGAGGCACTGTTTTTCATCAGCGCAAATGTGCTAGGCAAGGTAACTTGAGGGGAATACTAAATATTTACTGGAAACAATCAAAAGTTCACAGTAAACAATTCCGTAAATCGTAAATTGTTCGCTATTAACAAATTTAAACTTGCTGCTAATATAGCCTAATCAATATTAGGACTAACAGTGCCCCTTGGAACAACTAGCTTTTCTAAAAGCAGGGGCTAGCTTTGTCATAGGAGTTGAAATATAATTTGTATTTTTGTGGGGGAAAGATATGGAAAAAATCTGGAAGTTTCCCCCTTTTTTAATGGCTGCACGTTAGAAAGTTAATAAGTGAAAAGGAAATGGTAAATGGGGAAAGAAGAAGGGAATAGGGTACAGGTTACAGGGAATAGATGAATTCCTATTACCTGTAACCTGTAACCTCTCCCCTAAAACCTCAACTCAGAAAACAACACCTCTAAAGACGGTTTACAAAGCAGGTAGCATGTATGCAACAAATTCCTGTTTCACTATGGACTCTGGTTGCTGGGATAGTAGTTACAGCAATCAGCATTTGGATCGGTCAAAATCACACTCTCATGCCGATGCAGGCATCGTTACAAGCGCCTTTGGTAGACGGTTTTTTCAACGTCATGTTTACCATTGCGATCGCACTCTTCTTAGTGGTAGAAGGAACAATTGTAGTTTTTTTGGTTAAGTTTCGTCGCCGTCGCGGTGATGATACCGATGGTTTGCCAATAGAAGGCAACGTTCCCTTAGAAATCTTTTGGACAGCAATTCCCACAGTGATTGTTCTCGGTTTGGGCATCTACAGCGTAGATGTTTTTAACCAAATGGGTGGTTTTGAGCCTGCTGGTCATCCTCATTCAGCTGCTCATGTTGCTCATAAGTCGGGAACTGCTATCGCTGCTACACTCAGTGATGCTTCTGAAGCAACAACTGCCCCAGCAATAGCCCCAACAATTGGTATTGGCGCGTCTCCCAAAAACCTAGATAAACCAGCCGATTTAGTTGTTGATGTCAAAGGCATACAGTACGCCTGGATATTTAACTACCCCGATAGTGGCATTACCTCTGGGGAATTGCACATTCCCGTCGGTGCTGATGTTCAACTAAACCTTTCAGCACAAGATGTAATTCATTCATTCTGGGTGCCAAACTTTAGGCTGAAGCAAGATGCACTACCCGGTATCCCTACCGAACTGCGATTTGTTGCCACCAAACCAGGTACATATCCCGTAGTTTGTGCTGAGTTGTGCGGTGGTTATCACGGTTCAATGCGGACACAAGTAATTGTCCACACACCAGAAGAATATGATAGCTGGCGGACAGAAAACCAGATTGCTCAACAACAAAACCTAAATCAAGTTGTTGCAATTAATCCAGCCGACTTATCAACATCAGAGTTTCTCGCGCCCCACACCCATGAGATGGGAATTAGTGCAGCAACTCTAAAGTCAATGGTCATTGGTCATTAGTCATTGGTCATTGGTTATTGGTCATTGGTCATTGGTCATTAGTCATTAGTTATTGGTAACTGACAAATGACAACGGACAAAAGACAACGGACAAAAGACAGAAGACAAATGACATAGACGCGCCAGCGGCTTCCCGCAGGGTAGGACAAAGGACAAAAATATGACGCAGGTAGAATTTCCACGGAATACTCCACCAGAGGAAAATAAACCGGAAACTCTGGTGATTTCCCACACCTCTCATCCGAAGGCGTGGAAATGGCAAGACTATTTTACATTTAATGTTGACCACAAGGTTATTGGTATCCAATACCTGGTGACAGCGTTTGTGTTCTATCTCATCGGCGGACTGATGGCTGTTGCTCTCCGGGTGGAATTAGCAACACCAGATGCAGACGTACTCGACCCTAATCTGTATAACGCTTTCATGACCAATCACGGGACGATCATGATCTTCCTGTGGATTGTCCCTAGCGCCATTGGGGGATTTGGTAATTATTTAGTGCCCTTGATGGTCGGTGCTAGGGATATGGCGTTTCCCAAGCTAAACGCGATCGCCTTTTGGTTAAATCCCCCAGCAGGTGCGCTCATTTTAGGTAGTTTCATTTTCGGCGGTTCCCAATCTGGTTGGACAGCTTACCCACCTTTGAGTTTGGTGACAGCACCAATCGCTCAAACTATGTGGATATTAGCGATCGTTTTGGTGGGAACTTCCTCAATTTTGGGTTCGCTGAACTTTGTAATCACCATTTTGATGATGAAGGTTCCCAGCATGAAATGGGATCAAGTGCCCTTGTTTTGTTGGGCAATCTTGGCAACCTCTCTGCTGGCGCTTCTCTCCACACCTGTATTAGCAGCCGGTTTAGTTCTGCTGTTGTTTGACCTCAACTTTGGCACCTCCTTCTTTAAACCAGATGCAGGTGGAAACGTTGTAATTTATCAACACTTATTCTGGTTTTATTCTCACCCGGCAGTATATTTAATGATTCTGCCGATCTTCGGCATTATGTCGGAGGTAATTCCAGTTCACTCCCGCAAACCAATCTTTGGTTATAAAGCGATCGCTTATTCTAGTGTAGCCATCTGCGTTGTCGGTTTGTTCGTCTGGGTACACCACATGTTTACCAGCGGCACACCCGGTTGGATGCGGATGTTCTTCACTATCTCTACTCTTATCGTTGCAGTTCCCACTGGCGTGAAGATTTTTGCCTGGGTTGCTACCCTCTGGGGTGGTAAAATCCGCTTCACCACGGCGATGCTTTTCGCCATTGGCTTGTTATCCATGTTTGTCATGGGCGGCTTAAGCGGCGTAACGATGGGAACAGCCCCCTTTGATGTTCACGTCCACGACACATATTATGTAGTCGGACATTTCCATTACGTTCTGTTTGGCGGTTCCGTATTTGGCATCTACGCCGGTATTTATCACTGGTTCCCCAAAATGACCGGACGAATGCTGAATGAAAACTGGGGTCGAGTTCATTTCGCCCTTACCTTCATCGGCACTAATCTTACTTTCTTACCCATGCATGAGTTGGGTTTGAAAGGAATGCCTCGACGAGTGGCAATGTATGATCCCCAATTTATCGACCTCAATCAAATTTGCACCTTTGGTTCATTTGTTTTGGGGATATCGGTAATTCCTTTCGCCATCAACATGATCTACAGTTGGCTGAAGGGGCCTTTGGCTGGTGATAATCCTTGGCAAGCTTTGACTTTAGAATGGACAACTAGCTCGCCACCTGCAATTGAAAACTGGGAAGTGTTGCCGGTTGTGACTCATGGCCCTTATGACTACGGCCAGGAGCATAGAACTGAATTACAGTCATCAGCGACGCCGGAAGCTAGTGCTTAGTTCGTAGAGTGAGTGATGCGATCGATGTTAAGGTGACTGCAATTTCTAGTCATTTAATTTGAGAACTTGAAACTTCAGTCTCAGAACTCGAAAGACCAAGTTCGGAACTTGAAACTTCAGTCTCAGAACTCGAAAGACCAAGTTCGGAACTCGGAACTTCAGCCTCAGAACTCGAAAGACCAAGTTCGGAACT
>NZ_JAVRCS010000005.1:0-253288 GCF_034530635.1 Nostoc sp. EspVER01 | reverse complement strand
CAGAACTCGAAAGACCAAGTTCGGAACTCGGAACTTCAGCCTCAGAACTCGAAAGGCCGAGTTCGGAACTCGAAACTTCAGCCTCAGAACTCGGAACTCGGAATTTTGAGAATTCCTGAACAAGTGAAGAGTCCGGTTAAACAAGAATTTTGGATGAAGAATGAAAATTTTGCCGCTTCAGACTTCATTCTTCATTCAAGCTTCCACAACAGACACAGTGGATAATATTGTCAAAAAATCTATGACTATAGCTACAACCACAAGCGAAGATCACAGTGCAGGACACGAAGAACATCCAGATTTAAGAGTTTGGGGACTGTTGACGTTCCTCGCCTCGGAATCCCTGATGTTTGGAGGATTTTTTGCCACCTATTTATTTTTCCGAGGTACTACAGCGGTTTGGCCTCCAGAAGGCAGTGAAGTAGAACTACTTGTGCCGACAATTAACACCATTATTCTGGTGTCTAGTAGTTTCGTGATTCACTTCGGTGATACGGCGATTAAAAAGAATAATGTCAAGGGAATGCAACTGTGGTATGCAATTACTGCAATCATGGGGGCAATTTTCTTAGGCGGTCAGGTTTATGAGTATTCAACATTAGGATACGGACTGACTACCAACGTCTTCGCTAACTGCTTTTATATCATGACAGGATTTCACGGTTTGCACGTTTTTGTGGGACTGTTATTGATATTACGTGCATTGTGGCGATCGCGTCTTCCCGGTGAATATTCTGCAACCAATCATACTTTCATCGAAATGACAGAAATTTACTGGCACTTCGTAGACATTATTTGGATTGTATTATTCACCTTGGTGTACGTTCTTACTTTGTTTTAACAAAAGTTAGGAGTAAGGAGCCAGAAGCGAGGAGTTAAGAATTTATAACTTTTAACTCGTAATTCACAACTTCTAACTCATAACTCCTAACTCCTAACTCTCCAGGAATTTATTATGCAAGCTAATACAAACCAATTCTCATGGTTCCAGGTTCCAAAGGACATTAAAAACTTATTAGTTTTAGCTGCACAAAACTGGGATAATACATCAGAATCAGAAAAATATATTCAACAAGCTTTAGCACAAACTGGTGAAAATACAGATGTATTGGTAGCAGCATATAGATTTTTCTATTATAAAAATAATTATTCTCTTGCACTACAAACAACAATCAAATTATTAGATAAAATTAAAGAACTAGAAAAATTTCCTGATGACTGGGAGCAACTTAAGCCGATACTAGTCAGTCGCAAAGAAGAACCACAAATTCGATTGTACTTAAATGCTTATGCTGCTTCTGGATTAGTACTAGCAAAGTTAGGAGAAATTGAAGAAGCAAAAGAAATCAGCACCAAAGTCAAAGAGATAGATGAAAAGCATGATTTTGGTGCCGGAATTCTCCTGGATATTTTGACACGTCCAGCAGAAGAAGATGATTAATTAGTCAATGCACTTCTCGACAAGAAAGAGTGGGGGTGCGTAGAGACGCGATTAATCGCGCCTGTAAAACAACCAATGCCCAATGAATGCCCTTTTTGTGAAAAATCATGAACAATTGGTTATCTACCAAATCGTATTCCTCTTACTCCCTATTAGGAGCAGCTACTGATAGTAACTCTATCTTTCCTCCTATCACGATACCTACTCAATTTCCTGTAGGTAATATTCCTAATGTCTCTCCAATCCTGATCATCCAATCTTCTCCGTTATCAATTTAAAAGTTATGAAAGGTAGGGATTGGCTGCTAACGGGGGACGGTCAGCATCAAGCTTGTAAATCTGTGAGAGCATGGGATTTATTGAGAGAAAATTACCGCCTTTATCGGTTTTTAACTGAGGTGGAAGATGTTCTCAATGGCAGTGATAATGAAACCAATTGTCTGCCAGAAATTCGGATGCTCGTAAGGCGCTTGATCGTAAATTCCTACTGGGTGCGAAGTCAACATTTAGAGCCTTCGCCCAAAACGGGAACCTCTGTTTTACTCCTATACGATGAATTGGGTTTTCCCTTGACTGTGCAAACAGTAACATTTGCACCGGGAACCCGATCAAACATTCATAATCATGGGACATGGGGAATCGTGGCGGTGCTAAAAGGTCAGGAAAAAAATACTTTTTGGCGACGCACTAATAGCCCCGAATTTCAGGACAAAATTGAAGCAACGGGAGAGGTAACTCTATCCCCAGGAGATATTATTAGCTTTACTCCCGATGCAATTCACTGTGTAGAAGCAGTAGGTGATGAACCAACTGTGACTTTTAATATCTACGGCGAAACCGATCCGAATGAGAGATTTGAGTTTGACCCGATTAAGTATAGTGCTAAAAACTTTTAGCATCATGCAGTACCCGCATTTCTCACAAGCTTAAGGCATTTGATGGAGCGAGGAGGAGTAAGGAGTAATGAGTAATAAGTAATAAGTTTTTACTCATTACTTATTACTTATTACTTCTCCCCGGCACAAACGCAGGCTTTAAGAGGTGTGGTGAGAAATCCGGGAGTAGGGGCATACAGCCGTGAATCCCTACAAACAAATCGTATTCTACTAAGAGGTAGTTAAATGGCAAGAGTAATTTTCTATAGCAAACCAGGCTGTAAAGGTGGTACTAAGCAAAAAGTTTTGCTAACAGCTGCCGGTCATGAAGTGATACCACACAACCTGCTAACAGAACCTTGGACAGTTGAACGATTGCGCTCATTTTTTGGCGATCGCCCCGTAGCCGAATGGTTTAATCTTTCCGCTCCCAAGATAAAATCTGGTGAGGTGGTTCCTGAAAAAATCGATGCCCAAACCGCCTTGACGTTGATGCTGAAAGAGCCGTTGTTGATTCGCCGTCCTTTGTTAGAAGTAGGCGATCGCCGTGAGGTAGGATTTGATGTCCAAAAGATTGATACTTGGATTGGCTTACAAGCTGTGGATGAATCCTTGCAAGAAATCAGCGACAAGCTGATGAAGCAAGATTTGCAAAACTGCTCCCACGGTCCTGGTCATCATCACCATAATCATTAGGATGGCTGTAACCATCATGGTGAACAAAATCAAAAGCAAGCCAGCTTAAGTTATTAGACTTCTTCTATGAATCAAAAGCCCTCTCCCAAGCTTGGGAGAGGGCTTTTGAAATTGGCTCTAGTGGTCTATCGCATTAATTTTGCTGGGCTGTAAGATCCCCGACTTCTTTAAGAAGTCGGGGATCTGCTCACCTTCACCTATCAGAATTAATGAGATGAACCACTAGTCTTTAGCTAACTTGTTGTTGGATGTGTAGTAAACCCTACTACCACTATCAGGTACAAAATGGCAGCTGACACATGAACGCCATAATGACTTCCAAATAGGTTCTTCCGATTTGTGGAAATACTCACCCATCACTGGTTTTATTGCCTCAGTTGCCTTCAGTAAATTGTAGTGAGGGATGTTAAGGAATATATGGTGAGCAACATGAGTACCAATATCGTGATGGATATGATTAACCAAACCATAATCACGGTCAATACTAGAAATTGCGCCTTTCAAAAAAGTCCAATCTTCTCCACGATACCAGGGAAGCTCTGGCTCAGTGTGGTGCAAGAATGTCACCAAATCGAGCCAAATTATAAACACAAGGTAGGGTACTGCATAATATTTCAGCAACCACATCCAACCCCATTGGTAGGTGAGGAAACCGAGCAAACCTACCATACCAATCAAAAGTACAGTACTAGTGATGACATCCCATTTTTCCGATGGCTTGAAAAGCGAACTGCCGGGCATAAAGTGGGAGCCTTCCTTATTAGGAGAACGCTTAAACAAATACACAGGATAAGCTAAGAGAAAAACATAATATCTGCCGATCTTTTGGGCTAAGGGCATCTCCTTGTATTGTGATTCGGTCACAGGATACCAGCTTTCATCATTATCGATATTGCCAGTATTTTTGTGATGGGTTCTGTGGCTGATCCGCCAACCATGATAAGGAACAAGTATTGGTGTGTGAGAAAGATGTCCAATCAAATCATTGAGCCATTTCTGCTTAGAAAAAGATTGATGTCCGCAGTCATGCCCGACTACAAACAAAGCCCAAAACATCGTTCCTTGCATTAGCCAGAAAATCGGGAAGAAAAGCCAAGAATCCAGGTAATTAGCTACTGCATAAAGCAGACCGATAATCAGGATGTCACGAAAAAAGTAAAAAAGTGATTTTGTTACATTGGGCTGAAAGCATTCAGCAGGGATTGCAGATTTTAAATCTTGAAGAGTGAAAGGTAATTTAGTTGTATCCTCAGACGTTTCACCGCTAAGAGTATTGTTGAAACTGACGGTATCTAATTGCACTGGATTCTTTTGTTAGATATAAATCGGAACTTGATTTTGAGACAAGATAATCTCACCTCTAGGATGCCCACGAAACTAGCGATCGCTAACACCAAAGAAGATAATTTTTGGCAATTTAGCTAACAATTTTTAGTTGGTAAAAAGTCGCCAAATTCTATTTAAACACAGCATGATCAACGCTCTCGTTGAGTTCAAGAGCGTGAGTTTAGTCACAGTGCTATTTATCGCTCTGTATAATGTTCGTCGAAAGTCTTATAGCCAACATCAGTTGTGTATAGTTGACATTGGTCTGTAATTTGCTTCATTAAAGGCCAAGAAAACTGACACTCATCATGTAGATAAGGCTCCCAATTTTCTTTGATGCTGCTGTAAGCTAGCCGCAAATTATAAGAAGGAATAGCAGTGGAAATATGATGAGGGACGTGAACATTGATATCGTGGCACAAGACTTCTACCCAACGTGGATAATCACAATGAATAGTTCCAGATAGCTGTGCTAGAGCCTCGTTCCACTTATTCGCTGTCGCAAAAGGAACATCTGCGGCAGTGTGGTGAACAATAGTAAAAGTACTCATCCAAAAATGGTAAATCAGCCAGGGCACTAGCCAAAACTTGACAAATCCCCAGATACCAGTTGTAGCGATGAGAGTCGGGAAAGCGATCGCAGCAAACACAACTACAACAGCCACAGACAGCTTGATACTCGATTGGTCTTTAGTTTTGAAGTTCCGCCAATCAAAATGCACCACAGCCCAATGTCCAATAGAACCTACCCACCAGAAGCGTTTACGCATGAATAGTTCAAAAGCAGACTGTCGGGTTTTATCCCAATTTTCAAACACTTCTGGTCTAATTGGATGCCAAGCGTTGTCCTCATCCAGCTTGTTGGTATGAGTATGGTGATAATTATGCTTAATCCGCCAACTATGAAAGGGGTAAATTAACGGCATCATGAAAAAATGCCCTACCAAATCATTTACCCAACGACGTTTGGCAAAAGACCTATGACCACAATCATGGCCAATTACAAAGAAACCTGTTAAAGCAGTGCCCGTAAAAATCCAAGCAAGGGGCAAGAGAAACCAAGGAGTGATAATCAGGCTGTAATAGCCCAAGGCGACTGCCAAGACACTGAGTATTACTTGTGTCCAAGCTTTGCGACGGTTCTGCTGAAAACATTCGCGTGGCAGGGTTTTGACAATATCTTTGAGCCGGAAGTCGGAATTACTAGGCTCGTCACTTAGTTTCTGGCTATTAATTATTGATGTAGTCATGGACACCTAAAAAACAACAAACTCCTCCACCAAGTCACCAAAAAGTAACTTGCCGTAAAAATTCTTCACATTAGCGCTTCGGATTATAGCAACCTAACTGACACAAGCGCACCCGTAAATAGCTTTTTGAAAAGTTAGGAGTTAGAAGTGATGAATTAAAAACGTTACACATCCTAACTCTTAACTCCTGACCCCTAACTAACTTTTGCTGGGGCCAACTTTACATTAGTAGCTAGACCAACTGCTTGCAGCAATTGAACTGTCATCCAGGTTAAATCAATTTCCCACCATTCCAGCCCATGACGAGCTGAGTATTGAAAAGCATGATGGTTATTATGCCAGCCTTCACCGAAAACTAGTACGGCTACCCACCAGCAATTAGTAGATTTATCGCCAGAATCATAGCTCTGATAGCCAAATTTATGAGTAGCGCTGTTCACCAACCAGGTGCAGTGGTAAACCCAGACAATGCGAACAAAAATTCCCCAGACAACAAATGACCAGCCACCTATAAGCAAAAGCAATACACCTAGAGCAACCTGGATCAAAATGAAATATTTTTCTAAAAACTGATAAACTGGGTCTTCGGCAATGTCTTTGGTGAAACGAGGAACATCAGCGTGAGCGGGACAGTAGTGAATCAGCCAATCCATGTGGCTCCACCAGAAGCCTTTATTAGAATCATGGGGATCGGCATCAGTATCCGAGTGTAAATGATGGATGCGATGTGTCCCTACCCACTCAATTGGGCCTCCTTGACACGAGAGTGTGCCGAAGAAAACCAAGATATACTCTAGCCACTTGGGAGTTTGAAAGCTGCGGTGGGTGACAAGGCGGTGAAATCCTAGAGTAACTCCTAAGCCACCTGTTATCCAGTACAGCAAGAAACCCACACCAACTGCCGTCCAGCTAAAGTTACCAGGAACAAAGGCAAATAAAGCGCCAATGTGCAGTCCAATGAAAAACAGGGTATTAACCCAGTTAACTTGAGGTTTGGTTGAAGTAGCAATTGTCATGCAGTAACCTGAATTTGAATTTTCCAGCCTAGTCTGCGCGATCTTAAAATCCGCATATCTATAATCTTAATTTTTTTGAACGAGGAACTGATGAACAGCTTAGAACAGCTGCGGCAAGCAGAACAGGCACTATTAGAAATTTTTTCTGGAATTGACACTCAGGTCAAGCATAATCTAAAACGAGTGCTGGATGCTTTTCGTAATCACCGTGTAGGGGCACACCACTTTGCTGGTGTAAGTGGTTATGGCCATGATGATTTAGGACGAGAAACTTTAGATAAAGTTTTTGCCGAAGTTATGGGTGCTGAAGCTGCGGCAGTGCGAGTACAGTTTGTTTCGGGAACTCATGCGATCGCCTGTGCTTTGTTTGGTGTTCTCCGTCCCGGAGATGAAATGTTAGCAGTGGTCGGTTCTCCCTACGATACGCTTGAAGAAGTCATTGGTTTACGGGGTCAAGGTCAAGGTTCCCTTATCGAGTTTGGCATAAATTACCGCCAATTGGAGCTAACCTCAGAAGGAACCATAGATTGGCAAGCTTTAAGTACTAGCGTGGCTGAAAACACTCGTTTAGTGTTAATTCAGCGCTCTTGTGGCTATTCTTGGCGTCCTAGTTTATCAATTGGCGATATTGAAAAAATCGTTCACTTAGTCAAACAGCAAAACCCGAACACCGTTTGCTTTGTAGATAACTGTTACGGCGAATTTATTGAAACCAGGGAACCCACAGCCGTAGGTGCTGATTTAATGGCGGGGTCATTGATTAAAAATCCTGGTGGCACCATTGTCAGCGCTGGCGGTTATGTAGCCGGTCGTGCCGATTTAGTGGAAGCATCCGCTTGTCGCCTCACTGCTCCCGGTATCGGGAGTTACGGGGGTGCTACTTTTGACCAAAATCGCCTGCTGTTCCAAGGCTTATTTCTCGCGCCGCAGATGGTGGGAGAGGCGATGAAAGGGACTTATCTGACTGGTTATGTATTTGATAAACTCGGTTATCCAGTAAATCCCGCACCTCTTGCTCCCCGTGGAGATGTAATTCAGGCAATTAAACTCGGTTCTGCCGAAAAGCTAATTGCTTTCTGTAAAGCCATACAACAGCATTCTCCCATCGGTTCCTACTTAGACCCTGTTCCAGATGATATGCCAGGTTATGAGAGCCAGGTGGTCATGGCTGGGGGGACATTTATTGAAGGGAGTACTTTGGAATTATCAGCCGATGGGCCTTTGCGTGAACCGTATGTAGTTTATTGCCAGGGAGGAACTCATTGGACTCATGTAGCGATCGCCCTAGAAGCTGCGATCGATGCAGTTGGCAGTATCGATAGACAGAAAAAGGGAGAGTAATGAGCGATCGCCACACTACAACTATTGCACGTCTCAATGTTTACACCCAAGGTCAAGGATTCCCAATTTTGGGCTTACATGGTCATCCTGGTACTGGTCGTAGTCTTTCTGTCTTTACCAATCATTTATCAAAACGCTACAAAACTTTTGCCCCTGACTTACGCGGATACGGCAAAAGTCGCTACAACGGCAATTTTGACATGAATGACCATTTGACTGATTTAGAAGCGCTGCTAGACCGTTTGCAGATTGAAAAGTGCCTAGTATTGGGATGGTCACTTGGGGGTATTCTGGCAATGGAGATGGCATTACGTTTGCCAGAGCGTGTTACTGGGCTGATTTTGGTGGCGACAGCCGCAAAACCCCGTGGCAGTCATCCTCCAATCACTTGGCAGGATAATTTATATACTGGCATTGCGGCGCTATTGAACTATATAAAACCAAGTTGGCAATGGAATATTGAAACTTTTGGTAAGCGATCGCTTTTCCGCTACTTAATCCAACAACATACATCTATTACTTACAATTACATTGCCAAGGAAGCAGTACCAGCTTATTTGCAAACTTCTCCTGCTGCGACTCGCGCTCTCTATAGTGCAATTCAATCAGGATACAATCGGTTGCTAGATTTGCAACAAATACAATGTCCTAGTTTAGTACTTGCTGGTGAGCAAGACCGCCACATTACATCTGATTCCAGCTTACAAACTGCTCAACACCTCAACAATTCTCAGTGGCAGTGCTATCCCAACACCGCCCATCTTTTTCCGTGGGAAGTTCCTCAGCAGGTGCTAAATGATATTGACCATTGGCTCGAAGTTCATCCGCAGGTAATTGGTAGTCAATAGTCTAAATATTTATTAATATTAAAAAAATATTTAAAAAAATTTGACTATTGACGAAGAAGAAAAGGAAAGGGAAGATGTGGTGACGCAATGAATGAAAAAGACGCAATAACCCACGGTAAAAGGATTTTCTGTGTCTTTATGTCTTTACGTCTTTGCATCAGAGCATCCTTTTCATTCTCTGGCCTAACTTAAATTTGACCGCCAAAGGCAGGCTGTACTTTGCGGTCAAATCTTTCCCCCAAGTCGTCAGCAATTGTTAAGTTACTAGGTTTGCAGCGCTTGACATTTACAATAATTCCCTGCGCTCCTTCGATCTCCAAATCTTCTATGTATCCTTTGCTTGCTAATGTTGCATCAGAAGAACTTAGAAATGGCCCGAAGTAATACGTGCAACGGGGATTCTGCGTCACAATCTCTACCCACCAAGCCAAGCCGATGTAGTCGAATGTGTTAATTAACACTTCCTTGAGGTTATGCCAAATGGTTTTCATGGTTTTCGCCGATTTATAAACGTCTACAGGGTGTTAAACGATATGTTGCTTTATTATTTTTTACATTTCTTTATATTCTTTATACTCTGTTACTGTTATTTTTCAAAGAGAATTTTTGCAATTTATCTAAGTGCAGCGTATTTAGCGATCGCTGGCGATAAATCTCATAAAGCGCCATACCCGCTGCTACAGAAGCATTGAGGCTGGGAGTCTTACCCTGTAGAGGAATCGATACTAAAAAATCACAGGAGCGTTGAGTTAACATACCCAGACCTTCACCTTCTGAGCCGATTACCAAAACGATTGGGCCAGTGAAATTGACTGTATGCAAAGGTTCGCTGCCACTTGCAGCAGTACCGTAAATCCAAAAGCCAGCTTCTTTTAACTCTTCTAAGGAACGGCTGAGGTTGACAACTCTAGCTACAGCAAAATTTTCTAAAGCACCTGCTGCCACTTTCATCACGGTGGAAGTGATCCCAGATGCCCTTCTTTGAGGAATCACCAATCCTTGAGCGCCTATTGCTTCGGCAGTGCGAATAATTGCTCCCAAGTTGTGGGGATCGGTAATTCCGTCAGCCACGACAATTACAGCATCGGTTACAGATTTGCACTGCTCAATTAGATCGGGCAATTCGATGTAAGCGTAGGGAGCAATTTGTGCTACCACACCTTGGTGATTAGCGCCGTTGGTAAGATAGTCTAAACGCTTGGGTTCAACTTCATCAATAACTGTGCCATTTTCCTTTGCTTGCAAGAGAAAATGGTGAAAGCTGGGATCGTATCGCAGACGGGTAGTAATCCAGAGACGGTTGAGATTGCGCTGATTTTGCAATGCACTCAATACTGGATGACGACCATAGATGAGATCGCTATCTTCTTCTGTCGGTGTAGATACAGACGGTTGGGAGAAACTGCTATTTCGTTGTCGCGAGTTCCCATAACTGGGATTGCTATCTATTTTCCTGGGATTGCGATTCGGATTAACAACAGAGATGGTGTTGCCATCTACTTTTCTGGGATTGCGAGTCGGATTCTCAACAGAGATAGGGTTGCTATCTACTTTCCTGGGATTGCGAGTCGGATTCGCAACAGAGATGGGGTTGCTATCTATTTTCCTGGGATTGCGAGTTGGATTCGCACCAGAGATGGGGTTGCTATCTACTTTCCTGGGATTGCGAGCCGGATTAGTAACAACACGTTTACCTTTAATTTTTACGGGTTGTCCACGATTTGGTTCGCTAGAAGTTTTGACTTTTCTGGGTTTATCCTGCATTTGAGTTATGAATATAGCGTATGGTTGATCGTTCCGATTACCTCAAGTTTTTGAACCTAATCTAGTGTTGTGGCTACTGCGAAATTGAGTTTTCACTCTTTTTCTAGATGAAGTATTTGCAACAGTTCGGTTAGACGTTGGTAATCGGTGATATATAAGTAGCCTATTAAAGTTTCTAGACTAGTTGCCTGTTGATAAATTTCGGGATTAAGTCGCTTAGGGCGTCCTGTTGCGGCGTTTCTACCCCGTCGGACAATTTCTAATTCGTTATCCCTGAGATGAGGAATTAGCGATCGCAAATGTAGCGCTTGTGTTTCTGCTCTTACCTGCTCCACTACCAGACGATGGTAAATTCCTGACCGCTGCAATGGCAGCAGATAGAACATTCTAACATACAACTCATAAATTGCATCCCCTAAATATGCTAAAGCACTAGGAGAAATTTGTTGCACTTGTGAGAGGGAAATCTGTTGGAATGGCCCTGTGGTTGCCAAGAGTGCTTCAGTCCAAGACAAGCTCTGTTTGGGAGTTTCATCTTGTCCATCTAATAGCTCTTCCTCCTGTGACTTCACAAATAAATCATTCCTTGACGGGCTACATTTGGCAGGCATTCTTCGCAAAGACTGATTTTTCGGAAGTATGCCATGATAGTATACTTAGCATAATCAATACTATCAAACTTACTTACTAATTTCATCTTTTTGATTGAGAGTTGGCATTTTAAATCACCCTGATGTCAACATCTATAAACCAAATTTCGCCTACTTCTTGTGGTCTGCGCCTAAGACAGGGTAAAATTTTGACATCAAATTCACCCTTTCACTTGGTAGCATTGCCATGCTTACTGAGTAAACGACAACTTTTAACTATACAGCATCAAGTAAAATCTATCTATAAACAAATCTGCTGGCTTTGTATTTCTTACAAATATCTCAGACTTGATTATTTATTTAATATTCTAGCCAACGATTACATACCCAAGAGTTGGGCGTTTATATCTTTAAGTTATTACTCAACTTTAAACATAATAGCTCAACTGGCTTTATGCCTCTCCCACAAGGAGAGAGGTTTTCTGCCAGAAGTTTTAAAAATTAAGCTATCCGATATTGAATCTGGATAGCTAAATTTAACTCTCAGATCGAGCAATCAAGACTACTTGACGTTTTCTAGAGCGTCTTCAACTGATTTTTGCAGGGAGAGAAACTTCTCTAGGCGAACAAGCTTGACCGTTTGAGTTACGCGGGCATTTGTAACAATTTGCAAAGTGCCATCGGCAGTTTGAGCCTGCTTGGCTAGCTGCACCAGAGCACCCAAGCCAGAGCTATCAACAAAATCAATTTGTGAGAGATCCAAAATAATGTGCTTAGGACCCTCGTCTATCTTGCTGCCAAGTGTCTTGCGAAATGTCGGCTCGGAAAAAGCATCTAACAAACCTGTGAGGCGGAATAGCTGACAGTTATCCCGGACTTCACGAGTGCCCCTCAGGCTAACGGTTAGATTCAGTGGCTCAGCAATAATTCCCTCCTCATGAGTTAAAGTGAACGCTCAAGTATAGATGGTTTTTGAGCAAGTTGTCTACAATCTGTTGGAATGGGGCATTGGGGATTGAGGATTGGAAAACTCTTCCCTTATTCCCCATTGCCTATTTTTACCTCACCTCTGCCACGGCTTGACGTGCTGTTCGCATGGATTGAACAAATTGCTCAAACAAGTAATCAGCATCGTGTGGGCCAGGACTAGCTTCTGGGTGATACTGTACGGAGAACACAGGTAGAGATTTGTGCCGTACCCCGGCAATGGTGCGATCATTTAAGTTTAGGTGGCTAATTTCCACAACTGCCGTAGGTAAAGAATCTGGGTCAATAGCAAAACTATGGTTTTGGCTAGTAATTTCTACCCGTTGTTGTAAACCGGCAGGCTGATTCAAACCACGATGACCAAATTTGAGTTTATAGGTTTCTGCCCCTAGTGCATGACCTAAAATTTGGTGTCCCATACAAATACCAAAGATGGGTTTTTCACTTAACAGGAGTGCTTTGGCAGTTGCAATCCCTTCAGTGACGGCAGCAGGGTCGCCAGGCCCATTAGAAAGAAACACACCATCTGGATTGTATTTGAGAATTTCTTCTGGTGGTGTATCAGCGGGTACAACAATTACCCGACAACCATAACTTACTAATCGACGTAAGATATTGCGTTTTACGCCAAAGTCAAGGGCAACAACGGTAAAGGCTTCCCCAAGATTTTCCCCAGCCTCAGAGTTAAATTCCCAAGCTGGAATTGTGGGATCAGACCATTCATAAGCCGTTGGGGTGGTGACTTCACGAACCAGATTCAATCCTGCCATATTAGGGGCTGCTAGTACCTGCTCTAGCAATTCCGCTTCATCGAGAATGGTTGTAGAAATGCCACCGTTCATCGCTCCGAACATCCGAATTTTGCGCGTGAGGGCGCGGGTATCGATGCCGTAGATCCCTGGCACATGATTTTGTTTGAGGTAGTCAGGTAAAGTTTGTGTCGATCGCCAGTTACTTGGACGCTGACAAATATTCCGGGCGATCGCACCCCGCACTTGGGGCCCATCTGATTCTTCATCTTCAGGATTGACGCCAGTATTCCCCAATTCAGGATAGGTAAAAATGACAATTTGACCGCGGTAACTAGGGTCAGTCAGGACTTCTTGATAGCCTGTCATGCCAGTGTTGAACACCACTTCTCCGATCGCGGTTCCCGTCGCACCAAAAGACCAACCGCGATAAGTGGTTCCATCTGCTAGGACAAGTAAAGCTGGTATTGAGTCAGTTAGGGGCATAGGTGATAGCATTGGGGATTGAGCATGGGGCATTGGGGAGGCAGTGCGGTCTTCTCCCAAGGGGAGACGCCAAGGGCGATAGGGCAGCGTTAGCGAGTCTGCAAGAAGCGTCTGGGGTCTCCCCAAGTGGAGCAACTGCCGTCATGGGGCATTGGGAAAACTCTGTTTTGTCGTCTATTCCCCATTCCCTATTCCTTAAGACTGCGATTGTTAATTATCCCATAAGTTGAGCAATTGGGAGTTTTTAAGATAGTTAATTAAAATTAAAAGGGAATTAAAGTAGCGGGAGTGGATTTGGCAAAGCTTGGGCAGTTAAAATTAATTATGCTTCAGTCTTTTTTATCCCGTGCAACCCTAATTTTTGTATCAAGCGCTCTAGCGGTTTTGTGTGTTGCCTGTAGTGAAGACAAACAGAACACTGCGATTGTTGGCAATGAGCAACCAACACCAGTTGGGAATCTTGCATCAAGAAAGCCTACCGTTGAACCAGTAAGACCAGCAGCTAGCCCAGAAGCGCAGCCGCTAGATCCGTTTGAAAGCGAACCAAGTCTTTTTGAGATCGGACGAGACAAAGCTGTTGGCGCTTGGAGTATCAGCCAATCGGCTCAATCTCCAGATGATTGGAAATTGGTGGCAAGTCAGTATAAGGAGGCGATCGCGCTGATGCAAAAAGTACGGCGACAAAGCCCAGAATTTGCGATCGCTCAAACCAAAATTAAGGAATATCGTCGCCAGGTTAAATATGCCCAACAGCAAGCTAATCCTCGCCCTGTTGCCGTTAGAGAACCTCAGAAAATAGTCGTTGTTGTTCCTCAGAGAGAAACCACACCAAAGTTCACTCTACCTCCTGTAGAAACAAAGCCGTTATCACCAGAGCCAGGTTTGCCTTCATCAGCAGTGGTGATTCCTGATGAAGCAGTATTTACAGCGCCGATAAAAAGGCGAATTGGTGGCACGCCAATTGTGGTAGTTACTTTCAATGGCCAGCAACAATTTGAGATGATTGTGGATACGGGAGCAAGTGGCACTGTCATCACCCAAGAGATGGCTAATGCTTTGGGAATCGTGACAGTGGGAAAAGCTAAGGCAAATACCGCGAGTTCTAGAGCGGTAGAATTTCCTGTGGGCTATGTTAATTCGATGGCAGTTGGCGGGGTAATAGTGAATAAAATACCAGTTGCGATCGCAGGTGCGGAACTAGATACTGGACTTTTAGGACATGACTTTTTTGGTAATTATGATGTCACCATTAAGCGTAATGTCGTAGAATTTCGCCCGCAATTGCGATCGCAAATCAATCCGCCAGAAACTCAACTAACTCCTCCAACTTCGTCCAAGCAGCCCCACTTTGTAGGATATCCTTAGCGATTTTAATACCTTCGGCGTGATCGAGGAGTGCGATCGTACCCGCTACTTGCAGCGCCAACGATGCATTTAATGCTACTGCGTCCTGTTGTGCCTGAGTTCCCTTACCTTGGAGTACAGCCTTGAGAATCTCCGCATTCTCTTGGACATCTCCACCCCGAAGCATACCGATGGTAGCAGGTGTTAAATCTAAATCTAGGGGATTAATAGTAGTTAACTGCACTTCTCCGTCTGATAACACCGCCAAATCAGTTTCATCTCCTAACCCAGCCTCATCAAGTTTTTCTCGCCCGTGCAGCACAATCGCCTTTTGCTTACCCAAATTCTGTAAAGCTTCGGCAACAGTTGCCAAAAGTTTGGGAGTAAATAAGCCTACCACTTGCCCAGTTGGACGCAAGGGATTTACTAACGGCCCGAGCAAATTAAAAATTGTTCGCACTTTCAAAGTCCGCCGTAATGAGGCAACGGCCTTGAGTGCTGGATGCCAACCAGGAGCAAACAAGAAGGTGATCCCTACTTCTTGTAGTGCGGCTTGTACTTTTTCACTAGAGGCACTTAAGTTTACACCCAAGGCTTCCAATACATCTGCACTTCCTGTGAGACTTGAAGCTGAACGATTGCCGTGTTTGGCGACAGGTACGCCAGATGCAGCCGCAACAAAAGCAACGGCTGTAGAAATATTAAAGGTTGATGACCCATCTCCA
The DNA here is from genome assembly GCF_034530635.1 of Nostoc sp. EspVER01. NCBI lineage: Bacteria > Bacillati > Cyanobacteriota > Cyanophyceae > Nostocales > Nostocaceae > Nostoc > Nostoc sp. EspVER01. The sequence goes on along the minus strand of NZ_JAVRCS010000005.1, from coordinate 237,851 downwards.
CCAGTGCCACAGGTATCTATTAGGGGAATTGGGGATTGGGTAGATTCTTTCCCAGTCCCCAGTCCCCAGTCCCCAGTCCCCAATTTTGATTGAGATTGTAATACTTCAGCCATGCCGGTTAACTCGTCGGCAGAAATGCCTCTAAAGTTCAGCGCTGTTAATATAGCCCCTGATAACTCCGGGGGAACCGCTTCACTGAGCCAACCTTGCATCAATTCAGCCGATTGAGTACGAGACAATGATTGTCCATCTATTAATTGTTGCAGCAGGATATACCAGCTAGCAGAGGATTCTTGAGCAGGGATTGGGGAAGTTGTCATAACTAAGATTTGTATGTTGTAGCTATATTGAGAGCTATGGGAGTTATACTACCGGAAAATTGGAAGCTATCAAAGTTAGATTTAAATCTCAAGGCTTAATTGCAAAGCTGGATTCGCAAGGTTTTGATTTGGTGCTTTATTTTCCAAATATAGTTTAACTTCGTAATTAGTAATGAATAACTCTTTCCCTTTAGCCGCACCACTCTGCTTATAGTTATTCATCCCATACTGTAATTCCCACTCGGAAATATTAGCCCATTGAAAATTTTCTCGAATTTGCTGTGAGTTGTCGTAGGTAATTAGCCAGCGATGATGACATTTTTGCAAAAGTTCGGCAAATCTCTGATGTTCAAAAGAAGTGTGCAAGTCACCGTCTTTACCATATAGTTTTGATTTTGTAGCACTAAAATACGGTGGATCTAAAAATAAAAATACATCCTTTTCCTCTGATTTTAATAGATGGCTATAATCTAAATTTGTAATTTGGACATTTTTTGATAAGATGTTTTCTAACTTTTCAAGTCGTTCTATTGAAGAATCAGTAAATCTTTTATGGAAAGCTTCTTGGGAAAAACCACCTGATTCTACAGTTCCAGAAAAAGTAATTCTATTGAGGACGAAAAAACGAACGGCTCTTTCTAAATCAGATAAATTGTTGACATCTACACTAGTCAATTCTGAAAACAATAATTTGCCGTCTGTATACTTTAGTTTAATATGTCGAATTTCTTTAACTAACTGAACTAGATCCGATTGGGCAAGTTTCCAGAATAAGAAGAGTTCGCGGTTTAAATCGTTAATCCAAATTTTGATATCAGGAAACTTTTGTCTTAAATAAATGAATACAGAACCACCACCCACAAAAGGTTCTCGAAATTCCGAAAAGCTCTCTGGTAAATATTCAGATATTTGATTTATTGCTTTCGACTTCCCACCAGGATATCGTAGAGGACTTTTGATCATAACCAAAAATTATAATATAATGTTTAAAAATTACTGGATACTTCTATTTTAAGTTTCTGATTATTTTTAGCTTATGAGAAGTCAGCGCTTCTCTCTTACTAGCACTCTGAGAACCTTTAAGAGAAATATTCTTAAATTCCTCGAACTCTTCTCTGATTTGAATGGAGAACTTCTGCCATATATTCAAATTTTTATTAATATTTGTCTTTGCCATAGTTCAGTATTGGCTATTAAAGCATAGAAATAACGAAGCAAGAGTTAATTTCCTCCTGAATGGTTACAATTTTCTGAAGTAAGCTACCAAGGCTCATTTTATGCACCGTTCTGCACCCTATCAACCTTTGTTGTTGCGAATTCTTCACGGCTTAAGTGGAATTTTAGTTATCGCGGCAATCATTACCGGATTTCTGGTTTACAACACATACGATCGCCGATTTGGTAAAATATCATTTCCTCAAATTGCCGATATTCAAGGCATTCACGGCACTTTTGCATTATGTTTCTTGCTTGTTCTGCCAGCTTTTGCCCTCTATAGCTTTCATTCTGGACAAAAACGCCTAGTTCAATCTGATTCTTTGCGGCAACTAACCCAGGTTGGCAAGCCGATTTGGTGGGTTAGTTTGCAACGTCTGGCAAATACTCTCATGCTCATCGCCGCAATTTTGGCTGTGAACTCTGGCAGGATGATGAAGGAAGAATGGCTTCCAGCAGGGCAGCTAGATCATATTTGGTACTCCCTCCATCTTAGTGGCTGGGTTGTGATGGTTTGCTGTGTGGCAATTCATGTTTTGATGTCTATCAAGGTGGGTGGTGCGCCGTTGTTACTTTCAATGCTTTCATGGAAGTTTCGCCCAGAAGATAGCCCTGCTAAATGGTCTAGTCGTTTTCGTGGTTGGTTGACTAGCTTACAAGCTAACTTTGGTGCGGTAATGAATAATTTTATGCAAAACAATTTTTACCTCAGAATTATTGAGGTGATTGTGCTGGGTGGAATTCTGACAGCGTTTGTCTTACCTATATTTTTTCCTGGTTAGGTAATTGGCTGTTGCTGCCTAGCTTGCCGCCGTAAGTATCGCAAACCTACTAACACAAAACTACGCATACGCAATATATACTCACTAACTAATTTTTGCCTTGATTTTATGTTGCATTCTCTTAAAAATCTGTTACATTACTTTACAGGCAGTGATAACTGTTACAACATAAAAGCTCGGAGTATTATTTATGGCAGACGTTAAGAAGACTACGCCTTCGGTTTCAGAAGATCCTAATGCTTTGCGCTGGGGCTTCACTCCTCAGAGCGAAAATTGGAACGGTCGTTTTGCAATGATTGGTTTTTTATCTGCTGTTGCACTTGAAGTGTTTTCTGGTCAAGGGATTTTACACTTCTGGGGCATCCTTTAAATTTAAACGTTTTTACCTTCATTAGATTATGAGGCAAGGCGGGGATTCGCAAAATCTTCTGCCTTGCCTCGTAATCTCAAGAATTAAAAAAGTTGCTAGCATCTAGCGTGATGAGCGAAATATTACACGCCCTGGAAATTCTTCTTGATTAATTCGCGCATAAACTCGAAGACAAGTTAAGACTTCGCCAGGAATACCACCACAGTCAAGTTGTAAGTCATCCTTAGATGAAGCGCAGACATCCGCATAAAGTCCCGATAATTGGCGAATTCGCACTTCATTACCTGCATTAATAGCCTCATCAGCGACTTTCTTCAGGATGCGGCGTGATTCATGTTGTAGCTTTCCCCACCAAGAATAGCGTTCAGCGGGTGGTACAAATATTAGGGAATGTATAGCCTCGTCCATATCAATCCACGCACGGAGAATTGATAAGGGATCAGTGTTTTTTTCTGCTTTTTGGATGCGTTGGAAGCGATCGCTTAAAGCATCAATATATTGATCGCGCTGTTCTGGTTTGGAGTGTAAGGAAATTACATCAAAACTAAAAACGCTCTTTAAAGCATGATGTAAATCTGGGTCTATTTCAATAAAATTCATATATAAAAATAGAAATGCTGCTGGTAAATCGGATGCACTCCCTTGGGTAACTAGTGGATTTGAAAGTGCTTGTTGATACAAGGTCAATCCCTGTGTTTGAACAGTACCACTAAGTCCGGGGTAGATAACTTCATCGCGGATAAAGGGAAGCTGAAAGAGATTAGAATTATCTGCGATCGCACCAACTTCTTGAGCTAAATCTAAGGTGCGTTGTTGCCAAGATGCAGCTAAGTCCTCTGGGACTCGTAGCAGTTTGCGTTGAATCTCATTCCACAAATCTGAGTCTGTTTGGCTTTGCAGTTGGGAATTACCCAGATAATAACTGAGTTCTGAGTCAGAATTAAAAGCTTCTCGAAGGTGATTTAGTTTTAACTCATCTGGCGGATTTTCCCAACCAGTATTTTGCTGTGGCGGTGCAGGTTGTAAGAGGTTATGAAGTTCTTGCAACACATCATCGCATATTTTAGATCCTGGATCTAGTGGAAATTCAGCGCGAGCCTGATTTAAACTAGCCTCTAGTCCATACAAACTAAACCGCAGTAATCGGGCTAACTCCGAGTTTTCTATCTCTAATAATTGACGCAAGTGCTGCATAAATATCACCTCCAAAGCGAATAAAACTTGGCAAACCTCCGCACACCTTTGCGTTTACTCCGCGCCCCTTTGCGTTTAAAAATCTTCATTTTTTTTCAACGCAGAGGAACGCAAAGGTAAGCGCAGAGGAACGCAGAGGTTTAATGTATGCCGCAAAAGGGATCGCGTTCTTTGTCAACTTCATTAGGTTGCAATTCTAATTCAGCACGGTAAACACATCCTTCTTCTTTCAGGCATTCTTGATTTTGTGATGTCCAGTAAGGGACTTCACCAGCGTGCATCCTTAGAATACCTTGATTGTCGAGAGTTACACGATATTGGCAAGGGTAATCTGTGGTTACATCTGGTTTACTGAGTGCGCCAATTCTTATCCATTTTTTACTATTGGTTTCGGCATCTGTTTGATAGACATAGAAGGTGTGCTGGCCAGTTTGTGGGAATGGAGGTAAGGGATTACTAATTAACCCAATTCCTGGTTGTGTCACACCATCGCGGAGATAGTGAAATTTGTGAAACGTTTTACTACCATCATTTCCGACTTCAAATACAAGATGATAGGCATCTGGTTGATCGACGGTTGCGGACTCAATCACATTGACGGCAATATCACCATCATTTAAGTCTTTATTGAAGCGTTCTACAGCAATATTCCAGTTTAATTTACCATCAGCAAATAGCGCTGAAGTTTCTGAAACTACCGATTCTAAATCAATACCAGAAATATCAATCAAATAATGGGGATTTCCTTGACAAAGCAATACGTTAAATTCGAGGGTTTGGTCAATCTCAAACTGGACTTTTATTTTTTTCAGAAATTCTACTTCTAGCATTTCCAGTTGATTCATGAGGTTTTTGCCGTCAAAGCTTCCCCATAGTCGTAAATCTCCCTCTTCGTAATCTTGACGGTAGATAATATTAGTTAATTGTATACCTTGCCAATGAGTACGAACTTTAGCAACAGTTTCCCAAGGTGCGAGTTGATAGAGTTCTTGTCCAGCTTTGAATATAGTTAGTAAATCGTTGCTTTGGGTTTTGCGTTTGAAGTTGCAGGGCAAATAATAAAATAGGTTTTTAACATCAATTTCTAGCTGGTTGGCTCCCTTACGCAGCAAGCTTTTAGACTCTTCTGGATCGAATCTCAATCTTCGTAGCTTTTCGGCATAGCAAGCCCCGGCGGAGGTGGCTAGCTTAGTAAATTCCAACACAAAGGTAATCCGTTCTGGATTCCAGACAAAATATGGAGATTTACTAAATTCTTGGTAGATTTGGCGCTGCACTATGTCTAAATTACAAGTTTTACCAGACAAAATTAACCAATCAACTTTTTGGGAATTCCAAGAATCTTTGGTAAGATCATCGGGACGTAATCGACTTTCCATTAATCCTTTGGCAATTCCGATCGCTTCTTTAATTCCAGATGCAGCTGCTCGTTCAAATTGTTGGTTATCTAGGGTGACGCAGATGTTATTTGGATCTTTGACTTGCAATTTAACGGCGCTTTGGGTAAGCAATTCGGAAATTTGCTGCTCAGAAAGTGTGAAGGTTAATAGAGAATTCTCTGTTGGTGGCTTTTGCCCAAGTTTAAGTTTAGCTGCTTCTGCATAATCCCAGAGAATATAAAATGATTGTAGGCGTTGAGGTGCTTGTTGCCAACGGGTGGGCAATATTTTCTCGGCAGTATCTAGAGCGTCTTTGTAAGAAATATCCCCTTCAGGATTCTCTCTGTCTAGACATTTGAAAAGACTGCCAGTTTTGAATTTGCCTTGTTCTAAGAAGCGCTCGTTTATCTCAGAGTTAATTAAATCTTCTAACTTTTCGTTTTCTATATTACCTGTTGTTACTGCTGCCAATAAAAAGTCTGCGATCGCAACTTTTAATAATCTAAAAATTCGCAGTGTAATTAACTCACCACCTAGCTGTAAATGGCCGGATGAACCTAATAGTTTGGGAGTAAGTTTATAGTAACGTCCTCCTAAACCCCGGTCTTCATAATCAGCAAAAGCTGGGGTTTTATCTTCTAAAGTCAGTTCAATTAAAGCTAAGTCTGTGGTTCCCCCGCCAATATCCAAGACGAGGACATTTTGTGACCATTTGTTTCCTACTTGGCGACAACGGGTTTTAAATGACTCGATCCCAATGTTGAGATTACCGCCAAATTCTCGCCATAAAAAGAATATTGCTACAGAAACGGCTTCATCATAAGCAGTTTGTACATCATCGATTCCCAACTGCTCAACTAATTCCCTAACTTCCTTGCGAACAACTGGTGGGGCGACTGTTGGGTAGGTGACAACTGCTGTTAAAAAATCTCCTTCCGAAAATCTGCGTCGTGCGTGTTGGCGGTAGTCTTCAGTTAACTCGATTAAATGCGCCCAAGCAGATTGGATTAACTGGTTAGCGGTAATTGTTTCTTCTTCGCCATCCAAAATAACTGAAAACGATCGCTCCTGGCCAAAATAGCGTTTGGGTGAATGGTGAAACCTGCTGATGATTTCCTTTAAAGAACCGCTTGTACCTTGAGCGATCGCTTTTTTTCGGTTATCTCTAGCTTCCCTTCCCATCCGCAGTTTTAGATCCCCTAAGTGCGAAATTTCCGACTCGCTGGGAATTTCCGTATCGCGGCGATCGATATCCAGCACAACTGGGATCAGATTTTGCGATTCTAGGGTAGGGACGCGGAACACCTCATGATAAATTTGGTAAAGTTTTTTGCTGACAGCACGGCGGAATCTCTCGCTGTTCCCTAAAGAAAGTTCAATTTGGCGAATTGCTTCCAAAAATCGCTCTTTATTATCACTTTCAAAAACTTCACTCAATCGGCTGGGTTCTATCTCCAAATTTTTGCTAATCTCTGTGATAAACTTTGCCCAATCATCAGCGCTGACATCCGGTAAAGCTACGGAGGCGGGAGAACTGAGCCAGTGCGATAAGCGATCGCGTAACCGAATTTCTTGTTCCTTGGGTAAAATTTCTGCGATCGGTACTTCAATTGGATCGAAGAGTGTAACTGTGGAATTCGACGTACCAAAATCTAAAGCAAACCATCCTGGAAATCTTTTTTGTTGTTTCTCGCTTGGTTCGCGATCGCTATAGTTATTCAATTGGAAAGGGTTCATTATAGTATTCACTTTCTGTTGTTTATTTTATAGCTGGCTAAAAAGTGTAATGTTCTATCATAAAATTACAAATTTAGAGAATCTTTGGTCTTGTACCATTGATTCTCTTTAGCACTGGCTTTTTTATTTGGCGCGATATCTACGTTGGGCTAAGCTTTTATATAGAAAGGACGTAGGCGTAGCCCAAACTAGACATCGCTATGAAAATTGCAGCAGTTATTAAGTTGATGTTGAAGATTATTGCTCAGTTGCAACTCTTACTTTTTCGACTTGTTCGATAGTTAAATCAAGTAACTGGGCAACCTCTTTTATAGAAATACCATAAGCTAAGAACGGAGGTATAAGTTCAAGTTTTGCTTCTTCTCGTCCTTGTTTTAGTCCTTCTTCTTTAGCTTCTCGATAAACCCTAGTTTCTTGTAACTTAATTTCAAACATCGTCTCTACCTCTTCACTATTTAAGTTTGCAAATTTATAACCAGTAATTGTTGTGATTATTCAGATGCAAGTCTTACTTGTTCTATAGTTAAATTAAGTAATTTGGCAACGTCTTCCATCGACATACCAAGAGCTAATAACTGAGGTACAAGTTCAAGTTTTAGTTCTTCTCGTCCCTCTTCTCGTCCCTCTTCTCGTCCCTCTTCTCGTCCCTCTTGTTTAGCTTCTTGATAAACCCTAGTTTCTTCTAACTTAACTCCTAACATTGCCTCTACCTCTTCACGACTTAAGTTTGCGAATTTATAAACTGCAATTGTTGTGATTACATCTATTATCTCCTTCTTAGCCAAGACAGTTATCTGCTCTTGTTGCACCCGCTCAATTAAACGTTTCGCTTCCTGAACCATTTGAGTCTCTGAGGCAATAGTCAACAGCATCAAACTGATACCTACTTTGTACTCATCAGGACTACCTAACTCATCTAAATAAATTCGTTGTACTTGAGAACTGTTCAGTAACGATCTATGAATAGTGGTGTTTTCCGGTTCCAAGCTGCGAGACTGTAAAATAATTACCCCGTACCAGTCATCGTAAAGCGATGGGTTACGATACATATACAGCATGGATTCGGAGAAAAACCGATGGTACAGTAACTCATCCTTTTGGAATTGTACCTCAGCAAAAAAGATCGTCTGAGATGTTGCATCCGGTGGAGGTAAAAATACCCCATCAATCCGAAATGTTGGTTCTTTAACTTCAACTGATTCAAAGCGATAGCTAGCAGCTTCAGGCGGTGGTTGTTCTACTAACTCAAAAAACAATCCTGGGACACGCTTAAAAATTGTATAAAAAATTGCATCACGTCTCACAAATATATCCTCATATCTCTATGCGATCGCGTCATCTCAAATCCAAATCGTCTGAGGGAGAAACAGCCGCCATTTCAGAAATAATTTGCAACCAAGTAGGAATTTGGATCTCAGATGGCAATTCTCCAGCCGCCAAATATCTTAGCAAAGTTTCTTTTTTGGAAAGGTTTTGCAGACTAGGAATAATTTGATCTAAAATGCCTTCTAGTTCGTAATTAATTTGCTGATTAACTTCACTGACATACTGCACAAGATGGAGGCTGGCACTAGCAGTAATTTCATCTCGCAGTCGCAGTACTAAAAGTTGGTGATTGGTCGATCTGGGCAAGCCTTGGCTTTTCTCTGGTGCCCAATCAAAGATTTGACCAACGTTGTGTTTATCGTCTTGACGTGCTAAGGGAAAGATAATTTCGGGTGCAACGGTTTTGTCTTTACTACTGATTTCAGCGATAATTGCTTCTTTCCATTCGTTAGGATCGCATCCTAGTAATAATTTGTAAAAAAGATCGGCATCTTCAAAACCAAATTTTTCTTCGATTTCTTGTTCCATTTCTGGGTGGAAAAATGCCTGCAATTGTTCGCGTTCTGGGGCTATATAGTTTGATAATTGGTTTAACAAATCTACCACGGCTTGCTGGATGCGATCGCGGGCAAAATCTTCTACTTCTTTAACGGTTTTCTCAAATACTGGATAAAAATCATCACTCTTAGTCGGAAGGGAAGTATTTACGCGGTTTCCCCGATCGAATAATTTCCCAGCTGCACCTTTAGATTCTGCCAGAGCGATCGCTCCATTATTAGCTTTGTTGAAGAGTAGAGTCCACTGGTTCCAATTAAGGATTCTAAAGGTGAGTTCGTCTTTGACCACATCGCTGACAACAACACCGCGTCGGTCTTTAAGTGGTTCTTTGCCGATATCTTTTTGGAAATTTCTGTAGATTTTATCTAAGCTTTCGACCACAAAGCGCAATTCTATAAAAGCCGGACTATCGCCTGTGGGGATACCTTGCTCGTGAATTTCATCTATGATGTCTTTCAAGTGATCTTGTTGCTGACTCACCACATCAGCAGCTCTTTTAGTATCTTCATGCAGTTGCTTCAAACCATGAGTAGCTACGTGGGTTTGAATCAATTCCCGCAGCTTACTAAGTCCGCCATCTTGACTAAAGTAACCCAACTGTCTGCCCAAATAGCTACGGGTATTAGATTCTATCAGCCGTTCACTTAATAGCTCCCATTTCTGTTGTAGCCGTTTAGACCTGTCTAGGTAATCAGGATAGTCTAGGTTAGCTAAAAATTCTGGTGAGCCTGCTTTGACTGTAGTAGAACGCTTTGCCAATTCAGCCAATCCCAACAGTGGCGACAGTAAAACGATGCGGTCTTTTTGGGTTGTAAATGCTGCTGCACCGTCAATCGTAGTTTGCAGAACTTTGAGTTTTTGGAGAACCGTTTCCTCTTCTAAATGGCTATCTTCAATCAGATGGTCAAGTTCTCTTTCGCCACCCTCACTGTCTAGAGGTAGTTGATCGAAACGACCCACACCGACGAGAATTAAATCTTTCAGGTCTTGTCCCGGTCGCTGCTGCTGCATCATGGTGAAGATTTTATTGGCGCGATCGCTTCCGGGAGATTTACCATTTAGCAATACCAAAATTGTCTGTACTTCTGCCAATTCCCGCAGTGACAAGAAGGTATCCCTAGCCCCGGAATTAGCAGCCCCCAATCCGGGAAAATCAATGAGAATAAATTTAGCTGCGTCTGCAAAATCCCAAATTTCCCGTGAGATTTTCACATCGATATCGACGCGGCGGATTAGTGGAAAGCTGTTTTGCAATAACTTTGTTGGTAGCCTCTGGGGTGGACTGGGTAATCTAATGTGCGCTGGCGGTAGATCCTCAAATTTCAGAGTTTGGATTGCCATTGGCTGCTCGACTAGCTGTAGCCCCTCGCGGGCGGTGATAGCATCAATCTGGTAGTGCCCACCACACATAACTTCCCCATAAGCTTGATAAGCCCGCAGGAATAATACCAACTCTCGGAGTAAATAACGCAGTTCTAAATTGTTACTGCTATTCCATGCTTCTTCACACCAGCCAATAATATCTGTGCCAGAGTTGAGTTTCGATACTGGTATCGGAGGAAGCCCCGCTGCTGTTGTTCGTTTATTGGCTTCCCCTAGCATGAAGCGTAGACACTCATGTACGCCTTCGTGAGAAAGATATTCTACCGTAAAGTTACTTAATTGCGTCGTTGTAAAATCGTCTTGCGGAATAATATGTATGGCGGTAACATTACCTGTAGTGGGGTTTTCACTAACTGGCAAAGCATCTGCATATCCAATTAGACTGCCTAAAAGTAAGGTTTTTCCACTACTAAATTCTCCCATCACACCAATTTTGACAGGCGAAGTTGCCAGGTCTACAGTTTTCTGGGCAGCCGATCGCAAACGAAGAAGACAGTCATCAAGACTAGCTGGAACCCAATCTTCTTCTTTAGAAGGGTACTGGGGCACAGAATCTATCTTTCGGAGGATGAATTCGCCGTACTCCTTAAAACGGCCCAGTTTATCTGGTTCCATAAAGTAGTTTCCGCCTAACATTAATTTCTGTGAGCTTTATAACACATAAAATGCGATTACCAGGCATTGTTACAACCAGTTGATATCACATTTAGCATTTCTCTCATTTAATTTGTGATTTTGCTATAGCAATCCTAAATCAAACGCGCAGATATGTTCTCTTTTTCTTAGCATACTTCTTACAAGATACTGTGCGTAACCCTACGAGGAAGCAAGCTATATGTAGTATCTTGTAGAGAGACAGTTCGTCATCACCTAGATTTATCATCACTCAGATAGGATTGCTATATAAAGCATTTTGACTAGTCAAGACTATTTTGAAAAATTGGGTTTTGTTGGGAACAATAAAAAAGAATACATTCATCATTATCTAAAATTACAAATACATAAAGTTGGTTTTTATACAACTAATCAGATAATGACTGCTTAATACAGATGTGACTCTAAAACTCTTTTATACCCCCTGATTTTAAGCAAGATAGATCCATCAGCCAGATTTTAATTCATGCTGAATTCTTCTTGATAAAAAATCAATATTTATTTTGGATAAAATTCTTGATTATTGTGAATTTCTTATAAAGATGTAAATGCCTTACAGAGAATCATATAGTTTCCGTAAAGCTAAATCAGGTTTTTGAGCAATGCACTTACATAGCTAAGATGAATTTATCAGTGATTTTAAAAATAAACAAAGTCAAAGAAGCTTCCTGATATATAGATAGTTTAAATTTCACAAAAAATGCTGAAGTTAATCTTAATGATAACTTCAGCATTTTTTCAATTTATTTACAGTAAAAGAGGAATTGCTGGGCATATAAAAATAAATAAAGTATTAAGATAATTAGCAGGTTGGCATAAACAAGATTATATCCATGTATTAAGAAATCGTATTTTCAGCATATTACCTTAATAATTTAGGCAGAGCAGGCAGGCAAAAGTGTTTTCTAAAAAGGTGCAGAGCTACGTTAAACAAATCATAGTTGAAGAGGAAGAAATACAACAGGATGAAAAAGTATTCTGCCAGCAGGCGGATATTGCTCCTCTGATGATTTGGATGTCTGGATGCAATGCACTTTATTGTTACTTCAATTCTAATTGGCTGAAATTTACTGGAACACATCTCACAAAAGCCGCGTCTGCATCTGCGCTAGAAGAGGAAATAGGCAATATTTGGACTGGCAGCGTCCATCCAGAAGATAGACAGCGATGCGAAGATATATACCTGAGAGCATTTGCGACGTATGATTCCTTCCAGAGGCAATATCGTCTGCGTGGTGCTGATGGCGAATATCGCTGGATTTTAGATACAGCCGCGCCACGATTTGCGGCAGATGGTAGCTTTGTTGGTTACATCGGTTATTGTATCGATTTAACAGGAGTGCCGATAGGGATCAGCCAACCTTCCTTAACAGAAAGCTACTCGCTGTCTACAAATTCTTCTCGTCGCCTACGTAAAATTACAGATAGAGAACGGGCGACAGAATTAGCAAAAGCATTAGAGCAACTGCAAACTGAAATTCGCAAACGCCAAGCAGTTGAAGCGCAGTTACGCCAAAAAACATCAGAATTTGCCGCGATTTTGCAAGTACTTCCTGATTCATACTTTCGTCTCGATGCTGATGGAAGTATTTTGGATTACAAGCCAGGATTGATAGAGAGTCTGTATATTCTACCAGGAGATTGTCAGGGCAAGAGTTTGCGAGAATGCTTACCAACTGCTGTAGGCGATCGCTTCGATCAAGCAATAAATCAAGTATTTGAAACTCAATATGAAGTTAGTTTTGAATATACCTTACCGTTACCGGAAGAAAATAATAATTTTGAAGCTAGATTATTACCATTACCAGACCAGCAAATCATAGTTTTGCTCCGCGACACCAGCGACAACATTCAAGCAGCCTTAATAGAAAGTGATGCCAAGTTCCGCAGCATTGTAGAAAATGCCAACAACGTTATTTTTGCGCTGACACTTGAAGGAATATTTTCCTATGTTTCTCCTAACTGGACTGAGATTTTTGGGCATGAGGTTGCAGAGGTTGAAGGCAAATCTTTTATTCCCTTTATACATCCTGACGATGTGCATATCTGTGCCGACTATTTCCAAAGAATTTTGACAACAGGCAAGAAACAAAAGGCGATTGAATATCGAGTAAAACACAAGAATGGTAGTTGGCGATGGCATACAAGCAACTCATCTGTTATTAGAGACGCCAATGGTAATGTTGTAAACTTCGTTGGTATTTGCTATGACACCACTGACCGTAAAGAAGCAGAAGTAGCTCTAGCAGAACGAGCGCGTTTAGCAAATTTTCGTGCTGATGTAGACGCGGCGTTGACGCAGAGTGACAGCTTACAGAATATGATGCGCCGCTGCACTGACGCCTTAGTTGAACATCTTGATGCAGCCTTTGCTCGCATCTGGACGCTAAACAAACAAGACAACGTATTGGAGTTGCAAGTCAGTTCTGGGATGTACACCCATATCAATGGGCCACATAAATGTGTGCCAGTCGGTCAATTCAAAATTGGTTTGATTGCCGAAGAGGGCAAACCCCACTTAACTAACTCTGTGCAGACAGATCCCCGCGTTGGTAACAAAGAGTGGGCACAGCGAGAGGGTATGATCGCCTTTGCTGGCTATCCCTTGATTGTTGAAGATGAAATTGTAGGGGTGATAGCCATGTTTGCCCGCCAAACAATCACAGAATCAACTTTCACAGCACTGGAATTTGCCGCCCAAGAGATTGCCATTGGCATCAAGCGCAAACAAGCAGAAATTGCACTCAGAGAAAGCGCCCAACGAGAAGCACTCCTCAATCGTCTTTCTAATCAGATTCGAGCTTCTTTGGATCTCAATCACATTGTAGAAACCGCAGTGCAGGAGATTCACAACTTATTCCAGATCGATCGCTGCGCCTTCCTTTGGTATCGTCAAGACGCTGATGTACCATACTGGGAAAGAGTCTATGAGGCAAAAAGTTCTTTTTTACCCTGTATACTTAACCAACAAGAAGCGACTCATGCCGAAATCAAACTAATCGCAGCTAAAACCTTGAACGGAGAAATCATCCGCATTGATGATACTGAGACTGTGGACGATTCTATAGCACAGCAATTTTTGCAGGATTTTGGTTTCACTGCCTTTATGTCGCTACCCGTACATACCCAATCTGGCGAAATTGGTGCATTTAGCTGTGGTTATTGTAGTGGCTTTCGCCCTTGGTTGAACAACGAAGTAGAATTACTACAAGCAGTTACAGTTCAACTAGCGATCGCCATTGACCAAGCTAAACTTTATACCCAAAGTCGCATCACTGCCCAAACTGCCCAAGACAAAGCCCAGCAACTAAAAGCAGCACTGCTAGAACTTCAACAAACTCAAGCGCAACTGATTCAAACTGAAAAAATGTCCAGTTTAGGACAATTGGTTGCAGGCATTGCCCACGAAATCAATAATCCCGTCAATTTCATCTACGGCAATATTAGCCACGCCAATGAATATACTAAGGATTTGCTGCACTTAATAGAACTTTATCAACAGAGTTACTGCCCACCAACACCAGAGATTGATCGACAAATCAATACCATTGATTTAGACTTTCTCCGGCAAGATTTGCCCAAAATCTTGGAGTCTATGAAGATGGGAGCCGAACGCATTCGGCAGATTGTCCTATCTTTACGCAATTTTTCTCGTCTTGATGAAGACGGTACAAAAGCAGTAGATATTCATCAAGGTATGGATAGCACCTTGCTGTTGTTGCAAAATCGCCTAAAAGCCAAACCAGGACATCCCGAAATCCAAGTTATCCGAGACTATGGCAACCTACCACCAGTAGTGTGTCACGCTGGACAAATGAATCAAGTGTTTATGAATCTGTTGACAAATGCGATCGATGTTTTAGAAGAGTCATACCCTGCGGGAAGGCGAAACGCCCATGTCATTAGTCATCTGTCATTAGTAAATAACACTACACAAATGACTTTTCCACAAATTCGCATTCGCACCCTCATCCAAGAAGACCATGTAATCATTAGCGTTGCCGACAATGGCCCAGGCATGACAGAGGAAGTACGCAAACGTTTATTTGACCCCTTCTTCACTACAAAACCTGTGGGTAAAGGCACGGGTATGGGATTATCAATTAGCTATCAAATTGTTGTCCAAAAACACGGTGGGCAAATCCAGTGTATTTCATCGCCAGGAGAAGGTGCTGAGTTTGTTGTGATGATTCCACTAAAGCAGGAACCCTCAACGTAGATACAGCAGTTTGCTTTTTAAGTGAGGTACAAAACGCAAAGCTCACACATCAGATATAAAAATAGGACTTACGCAAAAACCCTCTCAAACTCTCATTTCTCCGTGACCTCTGTGTCCTCTGTGGTAGCCTTCGGCAAGCCGCTTCTCTACTGTAGTATGGGCAATTAGATTGGAAAAACCTTGTAATCGTAGTACTATTTTTGCGTAGGTGTAATCTAACCAAGGCGATGTCTACGACTGTGTTAGATTACGCACTTTACAGAAAATCCCTGAGTACAAATAAAATAGAAGGCTGGGATGATACAACCCCAAAGTCAAAATAGTATCACCTACACACGCGTTATCCACCTAAGTCATGTAATTGACATAGATATTCCCCAATGGTCTGGAGATCCCACAGTAGAATTTGAAACTGTGGTTGAACTAAATAATGATGGCTATTACCTGCGGCGTTTTTCCTTGGGAGAACATAGTGCTACCCATATCAATGCTCCTAACAGTTTTCATAGTTCTGCTTTGGGAATTGACCAATACCCAGCCCAGTCTTTGGTTGTACCAGCGGTGGTCATAAATATTTGCCAAGCTACAGCAGTTAATTCTGATTATGCCCTGACTATTGCTGATGTTTTGGCTTGGGAAGCAGAATACGGTGAAATTTCTCCTGGCTGCGTAGTTTTACTGAATACTGGTTGGCAAAAAAAGTGGTTTGATAAGAGTGCATTCCTCAATCATGATGCTCAAGGGATTCCCCACTTTCCCGGATTTGGCAGCGATGCAACTCAATTTTTACTTGATAAACGGCACATTGCTGGAGTAGGAATTGATACGCATGGTGTAGACCCAGGACAGGATAACAGTTTTACGATTAACCGCCTAGTTTTAGAACAACCGCGCATTGTGTTAGAGAATCTGACAAATTTGGATCAACTGCCACCTAAAGGTACTACTCTAGCGATCGCACCTCTAAGATTACGTGGTGGTTCTGGTTCTCCTGTGGGAGTATTGGCCTTCGTGCCTTAATTTTTATATCGATATTTGCTTATCGCGCCAATTTCCTAAACTTGAGGATAACCTAGAAAGCAAGCAAACTTAATACACAAGTTTCAGTGGATCATCGGAGATTTTCAAAATGACAACTCCGCTATCTTGCCGCAATTATATAGATGGCCAATGGTTGAGTGCTGGAGAAGAAGCAACCCTAGAAAGTCGCAACCCTGCCGACAAAACCGAAGTCGTGGCAACATTTCCCCGTTCGCAAGTGAAGGATGTAGATACAGCAGTAGCCGCCGCCCGTAAAGCCTACCGCAGTTGGCGCAAAGTCCCAGCCCCAGCGAGGGCAGAATATATCTTTCGCGTTGGGGAAATATTACTCCAGCATAAAGAAGAACTTGCCCAATTAATTAGTCGGGAAATGGGTAAACCCTTGACAGAAGCTAGGGGAGATGTCCAAGAAGGTATTGACTGCGCCTTTTACAGTGCTGGCGAAGGACGGCGATTATTTGGGCAAACGACACCCTCGGAAATGTCCAATAAATTTGCCATGACTGTGCGGATGCCCATAGGAGTCTGTGCCTTAATTACTCCCTGGAATTTCCCTGTGGCAATTCCTTGCTGGAAAGCTATGCCAGCCTTGGTATGTGGTAATACAGTCATCCTCAAACCTGCCGAAGATACTTCCGCCTGTGCAACTAAATTGATTGAAATTTTTCAACAAGCAGGTTTACCACCAGGAGTAATTAACTTGGTGCATGGTGTGGGAGAAGAGGCGGGGAAAGCTTTAGTTGAGCATCCCAATGTAGATTTGGTATCGTTTACCGGTTCTTCAGAAACGGGTGCTTTTGTCGGTGCGACTTGCGGACGCACTCACAAACGTGTTTGTTTGGAAATGGGTGGTAAAAATGCTCAAGTGGTAATGGAAGATGCAGATTTAGAACTTGCTCTCGATGGTGCAGTGTGGGGAGCATTTGGAACAACTGGGCAACGGTGTACGGCTACCAGTCGGCTGATTTTGCATCGTGATATCAAAGAAAAGTTTACTGCGATGCTTTATGAGCGTACCAGTAAATTACGCTTGGGTACTGGCACTGACTCTGATACAGATATTGGCCCGATAGTCAATGAAAAACAACTCCAACAGGTGAGCAAGTACTTAGATATCGCCCGTGAGGAAGGAGCAAAGGTTTTAATTGGTGGAGAAATTGCTAGTGAAGGCTCATTAAAAAACGGTTACTTCTTTCAACCAACTATTTTGGATAATGTAACTCCTGATATGCGAGTTGCTCGTGAAGAGATATTTGGGCCTGTGGTGGCATTAATTGAGGTTAATTCTTTTGAGGATGCGATCGCAATTCTCAACGATAGCAATTATGGTCTTTCTTCTTCAGTTTACACCCGCGATATCAATCGGGCTTTTACTGCCATGCGTGACATTGAAGCAGGTATCACCTATATTAACGGCCCGACTATTGGCGCAGAGGTACACTTGCCCTTTGGTGGTGTGAAACAAACCGGTAACGGACACCGCGAAGCTGGAACTACTGCAATGGATGTTTTCACAGAATGGAAAAGCGTCTATGTTGACTTCTCTGGAAGTTTGCAACGCGCTCAGATAGATAACCGCAGTTAATTATCTGCAAATACACCTCAGATAACTAACTACCTCTGGCTGTGCGAAAGTTTAAGCCAGGGGTATTTTATAAGACTCCTTGCAAAAGTCGGGGTAATATCATGTCCGCTTGATTGCTTATTAAACCCGAAGAACCCCACCCCCAACCTCCCCGCCTGCGGGGAGGTTGGGGGTGGAGTTATTTTATTATGGGTAATTTGGCGGACATGATATAAAGGGTAAAGAAACTCAAAATCCTTTCCCTTTACCCTTTACCCTTTACCCTGAGAGTGCAAAAATATATTTTTGCAAGAGACTCCATGAGCTGCGCTCACAAGGAACAATGAAAATAATCTGGTAATGATTTTGCGTTGTTTCAGCCTCTATTTTCAAGGCAGGTCTATAGTAAATTTGGGTCAATTCCTCGTTGTTGTAATTTGGCTAAAA
This sequence comes from Nostoc sp. EspVER01, assembly GCF_034530635.1. Taxonomy (NCBI): domain Bacteria; kingdom Bacillati; phylum Cyanobacteriota; class Cyanophyceae; order Nostocales; family Nostocaceae; genus Nostoc; species Nostoc sp. EspVER01. Next base: position 219,662 of record NZ_JAVRCS010000005.1, on the reverse strand, counting down.
GTTCTTGAAGCTGCTGCTGAGTTTGTTCTAGCTGTTGTTGCTGTTGTGCGTTTATTTCTTCTGGAGTTTGGTATCTGTTACCATCTTGGTCATACCAAAATAGCCATTCTCGTGTTCTTCCTTGATAAGTAGCCTGTTCTCGTCCAATCCCTAAACCAATTTCTGGCATCCAAATTTGATCGCCGAGTTGTAAAATATACTTACCTTCAACTAAGCGATAAACTTCTAAACGTTGACGCTTACGACGTAGCCGCGTTGGTGCATAAATGGCATAGTATAAGATGCCTAATTGAGCATAGTCTATTTTCTTTTGTTCATATTCGCCATTATAGGTTTGAGAAACCACTTCTAAAGCTAAAATGGGCGCAATTCCTTCTTCTTCCCAGAAAACGTAACTAGAACGTCCGTTTTCTCCAACAAAACGTTCAACACCTAAACTCAAAAACCCATCGGGGACTATAGCAGGTTGTAATGGTGTATAGTAAATTCCCATATTGATACCGAAAAACCAGTCATCACGGGTTTGCCAAATCGAGGCTAAGATGGCTAACAATAAATTAGGAATTAATATTTGTAGTTCGTTATCCACAGGGGTATCATCAGAATCTCGTAATTCCGCCGATGAAGGTAGGCAGTCTAAGGGATTGTAATTATACATAATACTTGGTGATTGACAGTTATCAGTTAACAGTCATCAGTTAACGGTTAACCATTTTGATGAAAGCAATGCTTTTCGATATAGTTTAACCGCCTGTGTTTGATTAGTTTCACAACTCATTTGTTCCCATTGATTTAAGGGTAACTCAGGTTGCACATAATTCACCTTCTCAAACCTCGGCGTGGTTGTGGTGATGACTGCCGAGAAAATAAGGAAACCTACTCTACTATGCTCAAAATATGTGAGCGTGAAGAAGAAGGCTGGTTAGATGATGGCGAAATTAAAAGATTTCCTCGTCATGACCTTTATATTATTAATAAGCTTTGGGTTCAATATAGCGAAGGCAAATTTGGTTTTAGCGTCCAACAACGTATTTGGCAAGCGAAGAAAGATTGTAAGCGCTTTGCTTATAAAGTTGGATGGGTAGCAAGTCTTGCCAATAATGAATGGGTTAAATATGAAGAATATACTTTCAGCTTAGACGCACCTAAAGGACACTTTCCATCTATATCTCGGTTAGTAGGATTAGATTCTACAAACCTTAGTGGGGTTCAGCATCGAGTAAAGGTTTTTTTGTCACGATACTAGTCAGATAGGGCAATATTGTTATGACTGTGAACTTTGTTACCCAATCTCAAAATCCCCCAATTTCTTGGGGGATTTAGACCATACTCCCAATCTTTTAAAACGTAAAAGTAGTCCGAAGTACACCTACAGTCGTAGTGTCATTGTTGCTGTTACCTTCTGGGTTAAAGAGAACAAACGCACCAGGGGTAATGCTGATATTATCGGTAACTTGAAGGCGGTAATAGGCTTCTAAATGGTAAGGAGTCGCCCGATTGTCGCCTGTGGGTGTAAGTTGAGCAGAACCACCAGTATCACTACGGAAAAGCGGCTGACCAAAAAGAATCCCGGCAGTGTTTCCTGACTTGAATAAATCTCTGAAGTGAACTCCCGCCATCCAACTTGTAAATGTGGTGGAAGCATCCACGCTATTTGAAGCAGCATCAACAAATATTGCTGCACCGTAGCCAGATAAGGCTATTTTGGGAGACAATCGCCATGTTAGCGTACCGCCAACAGAGTTGAGTGTGAGCGGTGTTCCAGTTGCAACCCCTGCTAAAGCACCGATATCACTACTAACTAATCCTGTAGCCAAAATATTGATTTCGTGATAACTATGGGCATAGTTTAAACCAATATCCAGAGCAGAACTCGGTTTGAAGGTTAACTGTGTGGCAATAATACTACTACCACTAAATAAACCTGCTCCCAAAGGTGTAGTAGAAACTCCTGGTACTGCCTCAGCCGCAGATTTTTCGGGTAAATTAGCATTTACACTGCCGTATAAAGCTCTTAAATCCAAATTTGGTGAAATGTTAAAAATAAATCCCGCTGCCGATGCTAAACCAGTACCCGAAGTCCCACCAGAAACCCGTAGCACAGGATTCAAGTTGCCAAAACGAGAAATTGACTCTTGTCCTTCACCATAAAAAGGCGTAATTACTGGGAAAGCATCTGATGTTTCTGCCGCAGTTCCCGCAAACAAGGTTAATTTATTAGCGACGGGAAAGACATACAGCAATTTATAAAGCTGAACACTGTTTGCGCCAACACTCGACAAAGTATTGACATTTAACCCCGGAAATTGCGGCTCAAAACTGGTACGAGCGCTACTTGCACTTAAAAGTGGCGAAGCTAATCCTAAACTTTGTTGTAAGCTACCCTGTCCATCGGCTCCACCCAAAAAGTTATAGGCTTGCAATCCAGTAATTAATGAATCTTTACCAGTAAAGCTAGTAGTAAGATTTAACCGCACTCTATTGACTAGGATGATGTTCGGGTCACTATCATTAGGAGCGCCACCGCTAGCACCAACACCAGCAATAATTACCTCACCATTGAGTTTAGTAGTCGTAGAAAACTGATTTGCTTCTATTTCTGCTGTGCGAGCTTCTACAGCATCTACTCGACCTCGCAATGTTGCCAATTCTGCCGCAAATTGTTCTTGCAGTTTCTGTAACGTGGCTAAATCTTCTTTTTTGACCAAATCACCAGTTGCAGTGGCAATTAGTTCGTTAATTCGCTCTAAACAAGCATTTAAGCCAGCAGCAAATTCGTAGCGAGTCATCGCTCGATTACCGCGATAGGTTTGATTGGGATAACCTGCGATACAACCATAGCGCTCGACTAAAGATTGGAGTGCCTGAAAAGCCCAATCATTCGGCTGTACATCAGACAATTGGGATACGGATGTTACTTGTGCAAGTTTGTATGAGTTTGGAGATGAACTTGCAGGTTGTGGTATGATTGGCTGCCACAAATTAACAGCAGAATCTACTTCTATATCTTGAATTTTTTGCTGTTCCTTGAGTAAGGATAAGTTTTTTTGGCTCTCATTAGCTATCAGCAGTTTATTGGAGAGATTATTTGTTAAATCGCTTTGATGAGAATCATTTTTTTGATAGCTGCTGTCATCTTGATTAACAGCTACGTTTTTATCTGCAATTTTTAAACTAGGAAGGGCTTGCACAGGTGATAACCCGACAATTAAACATAAGAATCCCATCCCACTAGCAGAAGCTAGTAGATATTTTGTCATCATAACTCCCAACACCTATAAAATAGTGAAAAAATTGATTGCGATTTTAAAATTGATTGATAAGTAAATTTAAAGTAGATTTAGCAAGAGAGTCTTGTTAACTTTAAATTTTGGATATCAGGATTTTTTCCGAGTTGACTTATCAAAACATCAGCTTATATCGCAAGTATTAAATTATAGTAAATACTATTTTTGGAGAGAATTAACAATACATCATATTGATAGTTTTTATAATTACGATAGTAATCCTAAATGGTTTTTGAGCAATGGATTACGTAAAATGCTTGATTCATAAGCCTTCTGAATTTTCTCTGTTCAAATATAAATGCGATTGCTATATTGGCAAAATAATAATTTACATAAGTCTGATTTTGTGATAGTGAATATAGGTATTGAGCCGAAATTTTCGGCTCAATACCTAACAAAGAATAATTTACTCAAAAAAAATTAAGAGACTGCGATCGCTGCTCAATTTGGGTGTAGGCTAAGATTCGGCAAGAAAACAGCATATTGTAGTCCACGATTTTTCTGATTGAGATATTTCAAGTATTCAATCCCACCAATAGGCAACAACCACCGCATCACAATCCTGGTGAACATCCTCACCCCATAACGCCCCTTCCAATCTAGTTCTCAGTCGCCGCTTAAGCCGCAAACCGTAATCTTCATTCGTGCCATCACTTACCTCTACTGAATCAGCTCGCCACTTTTTGCCCAAGTCTAAAAGCTCAGACACTTTTGTATCTTGGTTCTCTGTCAAGATGTATAACGTATCAGCTGGATAAGCAATGAAATGGATGATGCTGGTTTCAGGCATGGGACGATAGTTTGCCATTGCAAGCAGGGTATCGACCATACCACCAAAGCTTAAGCCGTTTTCATCTGGTGCAAAGATTGGTTTTGTGAACAGAAAGCTTGACCATAAATTTCTGTGGTTGGAAAGGTCAGTAATTACCTCTTCGCCATCAAACTCATTAAAACGACGCTGCCAAACCAAGCCAGCGAAGAGTTCTTGAGGAGAATAGGATTCCGCAATCGATTGGATTTTGCCCAAATCAAGCATCATATTGACGGTAAGTAATATTTTTAACAAAACATTTGTAACTACCCTTGCAGTTTATTTACCCAGTGCCTGCTATTCTTATAGTTACTTCGGTCTGTCATAGCAGATAGATTATCCTCGATAATGTTTTTATTTGTGAGCGCTCATATACCATCGTGGTAATATGGGTGCTTTTACTTTATCGCTCCTGGCAAGAATCCGGTTTAATTTTGAGAAGATGTCTGGTGTTTGGTACACTAAGCTGACACTGAAGCTTTAACTTGACCAAAACGGCGATCGCGATTTTGGTAGCTCAACAAAGCTTGATGAAATGCTTCTCTATTAAAATCTGGCCAAAGAATATCGGTGAAATACATTTCTGTATACGCCATTTGCCACAAAAGAAAATTACTCAATCGCATCTCACCGCTAGTACGAATCAGCAAATCGGGTTCTGGAGTATCTGCTGTATAGAGGTGTTGTTCTACAAGACTTTCATTCACCTGTTCCGCACTGAGTTCGCCCTGTTGCACGAGTTGAGCTACTTGACGACAAACTCTGGTAATTTCGTTGCGGCTACCGTAGTTAACTGCAACAGTAAAGTGAATTGCTTGATTGTTCAATGTCTCTGTCATTGAACGTTCCATTTCCGTTTGTAGAGACTTGGGTAAAGCTGATAAATCTCCAATAAAGGAGATTCGCACTCCTTCTTGATGCATCTGAGCCAACTCGCGGTGTAGTAATCGCTCAAACAAATGCATCAGAAAATCTACTTCTTCAACGGGACGCTGCCAATTTTCTGTTGAGAAAGCATAGGCTGTCAACGCTTTGACTCCCCAATCCTTGCAGCAACGCAATAGTTCTTTAAGCGTTTTTGCTCCTTGGCGATGTCCAGCGATGCGCGGTAATCCTCGACTGGTTGCCCATCGTCCGTTACCATCCATAATGACGGCGATATGTTGGGGTATTTTTTGCGGGTTTAAATCGGTGGGTAATTTTGTCATTTGTTCTTTGTGATGTTGTTATTACTGATGATTTATTTCAAATAAATCTTGCAAATATTTTGGTGTAAGGGTGTTGTTCCAACTCCACAGGCGATGCATTGTGTAAGTGAAGGTGAAGAGGAGAGTTGTTTTGTTGGTTAATGACCAAGCATTCCAGTTGAGTGTACCCATCATGCGGCGGAGAGTACGCATGAGGTTGTTACGCTGATAGTTTGGCGATCGCGTTTTAATCAGGGTGCGTCCAATTCGCATCAACCCAGTATCAGGGAAAGCCCAGACTCCAAACCCCCAGAATTTGGTCATGTGGTTGATTTCATCCTGCGCTAATTCCTCTAGAACATCCTGGAGTGCGCCAGTGGTGTGAGCCATCAACCAAATATAAAGACAGGTTGCACCGTATTCTGTGGCAATGCGGTGTAAACCGTGGCGATATAAATCTTCGTGAGGGTCATCTGTGGGAAGATAGCTTCTAACAATCCGAAGTTTTGGGGTAATTTTCTCGCCTGTTAATTGGGTGTAGATTTTGATTAATGCAGGTGTGTGCTGACGTTCTTCCTTTTCCCACAAACCAAGTTCCAGTAGTTCGCCATTTTCACGGACAGTTCCACCAACAAACCGAGCCATCTGAGGATGCAATTTTTCTAAATACTGGCGACTGGTTTGGGTATAGCCGCGAATGGGAGCTTCTGTATCCATCGCACCTATTAATATAGATAGAAATACATTTGCGTCTAAGCCAATAATTTGATTGCGGTTAATTGTTTGCCAGTCGATGTGTTTCCAAGGACGCGGTTGAGGATTGACAAACTGTAGCGGTAAATCTTGTAGGCGATCGTGTAGTTTTTCGACTGCAATATATTTGTCTATAAGGGAACGAATGCGCTGCTGTGTTTGCAAGTAATGAGGACTAGGAGAGCTTTTATCTGCTAAGTCTTCTGCGAGTGGGCTGAGGGCGTTAAGCATATTTTTATACTTAATTTTTTATCTCTTTGCCCAATAGCCTAAGCGATCGCACTTCCTTTTGTCAGTCGGCTGAAGTCGGCAGTTTTATGCGATGGAGTTGGAAAAGTAGGCGAACAAGTCGGCTGATAGATGTATCTATTTTCACTTAAGTAACCTTACTTGGCGCACTATGCCAGGCGGTAACTCCACATTCATATTTAAGGGATATTTGCACGTATCTAAATAAGTAGAAATCCACTACACGCAGCATAGTTAACATTAGTATAGTATGTATGTATTGTATATAGGTTTATCAAGTATGAAGGTCTACGATATATACTCAAAACGCCAAAAAAAGCTTAGAGGGGAAGTTCCTGATCTTTATCACTATGATGACATCCCAAATAAGCTTCGTATACAGATAATTTATATTATTAATGATGCTATTGGTGATCCCGATAATCAGAAAAACTTAGATAGCTTCCAAAATATTCACAATACTCTATGCCGTGAATATGGCAAATTTTCGCTACAAGAATCGAGAAAAGGTTATATGGCTGATGTTTTGGCCTTTATGTTAAAAACCGATGATATAGAGCAGGTTCTTGATGTAATAGAATTAATATTTAATTTTATTCATAATCCCTATAGGGAAGATATTTACTATATAAGGTATCATCCAAAAATTTCACCTACTGACGCAAGTAATGAATTGAATATTAGGTTTAGGGAACATGGGGTAGGCTATCAGTATGAGTCAGGCGAAATTATCAGAATTGATTCTCAGATTATCCACGCTGAGGCAGTTAAGCCAGTTCTGCTTTTGCTAAGTGATACAAGATTTAAAGGAGCAAATGAGGAATTTTTGAAAGCACACGAACATTATCGGCACGGACGATACAAGGAATGCCTTGTTGAATGCCTTAAAGCTTTCGAGAGTACTATGAAAACTATTTGTGATATTCAAGGTTGGACTTATCAACCTGGAGATACAGCGAAAAATCTGATTAATCTTTGCTTTCAGAATAATCTGATTCCTACTTACTTACAAACCCAAGTTACCTCACTTAAATCCAGTCTTGAAAGTGGAGTTCCTACTATGAGAAATAAAAATGCAGGTCATGGTCAAGGTTCTCAGCCACTTACTGTCCCACAACACTTTGCTGCTTACCAGCTTCACATGACGGCAAGCACAATTCTATTTTTGCTAGAAGCAGAGAAGGCGCTACCTTAAATTTAATACTTTACTTATTCTGATAGTTCCCCAAATTGCTGACGATAACGTTCAAGTTGTTGTTGCGCTAGCTCCAACTGTTCTTCTAGTGTTTGATAGCGCTTTCCTTGTTGGTCATACCAATACAAAACCTGATGCTGGATATTACCAGATACGTATTGCCCTCTACCAATTCCCAAACCAATTTCTGGCATCCAAAAGGGTTCACCAATTTGCAATTGATAACTACCATCTACTAAGCGATAAACTTCAAAAGGTTGGTGGCGATCGCGTTGCCAATACTCTGGATTATAAATAATGTAATATAGTACACCTAACTTGGCATAAGTGTCTAATTTTTTGTCGTATTCTCCACCCGGAGTTAAGGAGACAATTTCTAAAGCCAGGATAGGCACAATGTTGTTTTCTTCCCAAACAACATAGCTTTTACGAGATTTACCTTCCTTGCGGCGTTCTACACCTAAGCTCAAAAATCCGTCGGGTACAATTGGCACAAGTGGACTAACCCCTGTGGTATGGTAAACGCCCATATCCACACTGAAAAACCAGTCATTACGGTTTGCCCAAATGTATTGCAGTAAGAAGAGAAGCAGGTTAGGAATAAAGTTCTGGTCTTCGTTATCCACAGGGGTATCGTCTGAACAAGGAAGTTCAGCACTGCTAGGCAATTGGCGGGGGTCTGATTTCACCATAAGTAATGATGGTGCTGGAATGACCTAATGATTTGTATTTTATTAGATGAGAAAGCTTTATTCGGAAAAGTCGGGAAAAAAGTCGGGTTTACAGAATCTTATCCGAAAACTCCAGCAACATAACTGTAAAGTAATTTATAGTTGTCCCTAAAATCTGAACTATCCTTGTCGTTACACAATGGACGCTGAAGCAGCATTAGCATGGTTAGATGCCATAATTCCCCCTCAGACTGGGGAACGGTTGAGCGATTTGCAAAAAGTGATTCTTGTGCAAGTTTGGTTGGGTAGAAAATACTTGGATATCGCTCATGCTTACGGTTGTACGGAAGGACACGCCAAGGATACAGGTTCTCAGTTATGGAAGTTGCTTTCTAAAGTGTTGCGAGAAAAGATTACCAAAAGTAATTGTCGCGCTACTTTGGAGCGGGTTCTAAGAAAAACTACTGCGATATCATCAAGTCTGATCGATTACTCGCGATCGCCCCAACCTACCCCAAAACTAGAGGATACCAATTTTATTGGACGAACAGAAGCGATCGCTCACCTGAATACTTTGGTAAATCAAGGCTCGAAAGTGATTGTCATTCAAGGTGAGGGAGGCTTAGGCAAAACTACTCTAGCGCAGCAATATCTCCATCAGGGGTTTGATTTGGTTTTGGAACTGCTGATGGCGAAGGAAACGCAGAATATCACCCCCGCTGAACGAGTTGTAGAGGAATGGCTTAAACAAGATTTTGACGAAGAACCTGGGGTAGAATTTGGGGTAACTTTGGCGCGACTCAAGCGCCAACTCCACAATCGGCGAATTGGGGTGTTAATTGATAATCTCGAACCTGCATTAGATCGACAAGGTGCGTTAATTGCTTCTCACCGCAACTATGTAGAACTATTGCGTGTTTTAACTGATGCCAGGGTGCAATCTGTTACATTGATTACTAGCCGCGATCGCCTTTGTGAACCTGGGTTGAATGTGAATCACTATCGGCTTCCTGGTTTAGATGAAAGCGCATGGCAACAGTTTTTTAGCAACCGTGGGTTAACTATCAACTCGCCAACCTTGCAAATCATGCATCGCACTTATGGCGGTAATGCTAAAGCAATGGGAATTCTCTGCGGTTCAATTCAGGAGGATTTTGATGGTGATATGGCTCTTTATTGGCAAGAAAATCATGCCGATCCGTTAGCCGCAACCGACTTAAAAAATTTGGCGGTTAGTCAAATCAATCGTTTGCAAACTCTTGACCCTCAAGCATATCGCTTACTTTGCCGTTTGGGATGTTATCGTTACCAAGATATACCCACCATTTCATCATCAGGATTGTTTTGTTTACTGTGGGATGTTCCAGCCGATCAACATCGCCAAATCATCGCCTCCTTGAGAAATCGGTCTTTGGTGGAGTGTGAAAAAGGCGAATATTGGCTGCATCCGGTGATTCGGAAAGAAGCGATCGCACGTTTACGCCTCACCGATGAATGGCAAATTGCCAACCACAAAGCCGCAGAATTTTGGACAATTAGTGTTCAACAAATTGAAACCTTTAAAGATGCTTTGCAAGCTCTAGAAGCATATTATCATTACATAGAAGTTCATGAATTTGAGTTGGCGGGTAAGGTCATTTTAAAAAGCCGAAATAATCAATGGCAGCAGTTTTTACCTCTTGGTAGCACATTGTATCGGATGGGTTTAATTCAACCGATACTTGCGGCAATTGAGCGAGTTGTTAACAATCTAGAAGATGACCAAAATCTCAGCGAACTTTATAATATATTAGGCGATTTGTATTGGATAACAGGTAAAATTAGTCAAGCGATCGCTTGTCAAGAAAAGACTATTACACTCGCAACCCAAGCACTCAAATCACTTATACCTCAGCCAGAAAACAAACATACAGTTTACTATCTGAGGATGTTAGAGGTAGATTCTTTATTAAGTATTGGTCTGTACAAAATAGATTTGTGGGAACTAGAGGCAGCCGCAAAGTTATTTCAACAGGTAATTTATTTAGCTCAAAATACCGAGCATCATCGCTGGGCAGAGAAAGCTTCAGTTTGTTTAGCTTTGGTGTATTCTTATTTAGGTTTGCGCGATCTCTCATATCAATTAGCAGATGTAGCGTATCAAAATATTACGAACGAAAAACTGATAGAACAGACTGGTAGATTTGTCTATTTTATGCAAATTTTAGGTCAAACCTACGTCAATTTAGGCGAATTTTCTCAGGCAAATCAGATATTCCACCAAGCTTTGACTTTTGCTGAAGAAAGTCACTATATGCAGGTAAAAGCAAAAACACTCAATGGTTTAGCAGAAATCCATCGGCAACAAACAGATTTTGCATTAGCTATTGCGAATCATACAGAAGCAATCGAACTTTTGGATAAAATAGGCGCTAAATGCGATCTGGCTGAAGCTTATTTTCAATTGGGTTTAACTAATCAAAGGATGTCAAAATCTGATGAAAGTCAAATAAATTTTGATCGAGCAATTCAGCTATTTACTGAAATTAAAGCACCAAAACAAGTTGAAAAAGTTTTAAAGTGTGCTACTCATATCTGTGTCACCAGTCGGAGATTGGAAATGATGTAAAATCTTTGGTTTAGAAACGGTTCTGCAAACAAATCAAAGTAAATAATTAAAAGTTGACTTAAGGACTTGGTGCAGTCCATTGAGAAGTGGTTTGATCGTACTTACCTTTTATGGTTGCAGCGCGAGGACGAGCTGCTGCTAAAGCCGCTAGCTCATCATCTTCCGAGGTATAGTCTCCAAAATCTACACCTAATAAACCACCATTACCTAAAATCCCGATACTCTTCAAATGATCCTCAATATTATCTAAATCAAGAATGTCAGAGTCATCATTACTTAAAGTTCCCATCCACATAATCCAAATATCTTTTTCTATTTGATCGACTCCAGGTTTAGTAGGATCGTAAGCCAAAATAGAATTACCAAAGGCACTCATCGCAGTTGCTTTTTGTCTCAATTCGCTAAAGACACTTGCCATTCCATTAATGCGATCGTTCATGGCATTAGTTGCTGTTAGTATATCTGCTGGCGAATATGACGATGCACCACCAGCAATTTGTACCCTGATTTCTGCAATTAATCGCTCAAGAATAACAGTATTTTTATGTAAGTTTGCTAATACTTTATTGGTTTGCAATGCACCACGATACATTGATGCAACGTGTTGCCAAATATTACTTCGCAGCATATCCGGTGAAAGGCCACTAGGTTGTAAATCACTGCCTCGTGTTGTGATAGCATCTGATACAGCAAGAGCTACTGCTGAAGAGGCAGCTCCTTGTAAAAATGAAGAACCAGCTGCTGTACCTGCATCAGCGAGGGTGAGAGCAAACCATCCAGCAGCGGTAGAAGGAGCAATATAGGCGGCGGCAAGACCTGCTAAAACACCCGTTCCTATTCCTAAAAATATTCCTCTCCAAAGAGTTTGATTTTGTGCTTCTGCTCTTCCTTGACCAATTACTCTTGAGTAATTGCTGTAAGCCATATCGTAATTTATGGAGAAAATTCTTAATTTTGTACTGATTAAATCAGTATTTGCTACAGATAAATCCACATAAATACTACCTAAATTATGACAAGCATCAATTAATCTTGCATTGGCTTCCGTCAGTGGCAGTTTTGTCGAAAGTTCTGTAACTACTGAGTTTTTTGGCGCTCTCTGCAACACATCTCTCTGCAATACTCGACCTTTCTGTTGTACTACATGAGTCAACTGATTATTTACTGGCGATTTCCTTTGCCCAAAGTAAACATCGAGAGGTTTAGTTTGCACTTCTTCCTCTTGAGTCTGTTCTTCTGCTGTCATCTGCGTTTGCATCGCAGTATTAGGCATTGACATGACTCGATTAGCCAACTGGTCTCCTGGTTCTCCAACCGTCAGTTTTGCTTGTGGACGACGCAACGCTATGCTACTAATGTCGTGAACAGGCTTTTTTTTGATAGCTTGTGATTCCCAGGATTGTTCGCCAGTAGACTGAGCTGCTTGCAGGTCGGTTGATACTTCAGAGGATGCTTGGATTGGAGCTTTATTTGCGATGTCAAAGCCACGCACTGGATTCGCCAGCGTTGGAGTTGTTGCTGAGAGCAGCGACGGATTTGAAGTGGATATACCTGCTTTCTTGGGTTTAAATATGCGTAGGCATAGCCCGTCGTAGACATCGCTCATCTCACATCCTCAATGCATATTTTTGAATCAAATTATACAATTTGTTTAGTGGCGATCGCTATCGACTTAAGTAGAAATTATTCTTTGCCAGCAGTGGCTCTGTGCGATCGAGATTTATAATTCTAGAAAGCTGGGGCGATCGCTTTTGCAGGTGAATGAATTGGGTTAAGTTAGATTTATCTTGTCAAAATAGAAATTATTATGTCTTCTGCTCAAGATTTAGGAATAATTTTAGAAGACACACCAGAAGATGTTATATTTCCTCCTGGTGATTTGTACAGTGATGAACCACCTTTGGAAACAGAACTTCACTTACGGCAAATACTGCTGTTGATTCAGTGTTTGGAATGGTTGTGGCAGGAGCGTCAAGATTTCTACGCTTGCGGTAACATGACGATTTATTACAGTCCGCGTCAACGCAAGTCTGAGCAATTTAGAGGTCCCGATTTCTTTGTAGTTTTAAATACCCAACGCAAAACACGCAAAAGCTGGGTAGTTTGGGAAGAAGATGGCAAATACCCAAATGCGATTGTAGAGATTCTTTCTGACAAAACAGCTGCTACTGATAGAGGGTTGAAAAAGGAAATCTATCAAGATATTTGGCGGACTCCTGATTATTTTTGGTTTGACCCGGTAAGTTTAGAATTTAAAGGATTTCATCTATTAGATGGTCGTTATCAAGAACTGCAAGCAAATGAAGCAGACTGGTTATGGAGTCAGCAATTGCAGTTATATTTGGGAGTTTATCAATCGAAGTTGCGCTTTTTCACTGCCGATGGACAACTAACGCCCACGCCAGAAGAAGTAGCACACCAAGAACAGCAACAGCGTCAACAAGCTGAACAGCAACGCGAACAAGCCGAGCAACAACTTGCCCAAATGGAGTCCATGCTTGCTCGCTATCGGGAAAGATTTGGTGAATTACCAGAGTAATACCAATTCAAAATTCAAAATTCAAAAGTAAATTATGGATGGAGAAGAGTTGAGAAGAAGATATGCTGCTGGGGAAAGAGATTTTAGCGGTCTCAATCTCAGTGGTATTAATATCAGCGGCTCCGAACCAATGGAAGATGTTTTTATTAATATTGACTTGAGTGGAATCAATTTGAGTGGAGCCAACTTGACTGATACTATCTTGGCTGGTGCTGATCTCACTGATGCCAATTTGAGTAACGCCAATCTGACTAGTGCCAACTTGGGTCAGTGCAAATTGATTCGTGCTAATTTGAGTGGAGCCAATTTGACTAAAGCTTGCTTGGATGTTGTTGAATTCATGGATACTGACATGAGTGGTGCTGAATTGCGATCCGCTTCTATCACCCAAACTTGGCTGGGTAACACCAATATGAATGGTGCCAAGCATGTGAGTAATGTTGACTGGACTGGTACTCGCGTCAGAGGTCTTGTTTTGGAGGATGGAAGTGTCCTCAACGACGATCACGACTGGTGACACCATTGTTAGTTGAGAATTCGCCAACAGGGACGCATTCAATCCTAAATTTTGAAAATCAGTAACATCCATTTCAAAATTGCAAAATTACATCCATCCGCCAACTTCCGCATCAGTCAAGGGTTTTTCCAACTTACTATATTCTGTTTGAGCCGCCCGCAATACGTGTTTCATCTGCACTGGTTCCCCAGCATCGGCAGCGAGGAAAGCGGCATTTAAAGCGATGTTACGGATATTACCCCCAGCAACATTGAGCCGTGCTAATTGCAGAGCATCTAAATCTGCGGTTGGGGTTTCGGCTGGAAACACACGCCGCCAAATTTCGGCTCGTTGCATAGTATCAGGGAAGGGAAACTGCACCACAAAGCGAATCCGCCGCAGAAAGGCTGTATCAATTGCACTCTTCAAGTTAGTAGTCAATACTGCTAAACCTGGGTAGCTTTCCATCCGTTGCAATAAATAGCTAACTTCAATATTGGCATAGCGATCGCGCGCATCTTTAACTTCACTCCGTTTACCAAATAAAGCGTCAGCTTCATCAAATAACAAAATCACTCCACCTTGTTCTGCGGCATCAAATACCCGGCGCAAATTCTTCTCTGTCTCACCAATATATTTGCTGACTACCGATGATAGGTCAATCCGATAGAGGTCGAGGCGTAATTTCTGGGCAAGTACTTCTGCTCCCAAAGTTTTACCAGTGCCGCTACTACCTGCAAATAAAGCGCTGATTCCCAATCCCCTAGCACTCTTGCCCCCAAAACCCCAATTGTTATATACAGTACTACGTTGCCGTACATGAGCCGCAATTTCCCGGAGAACTTGTTTCTGTGCCTCTGGCAATACTAAGTCTTCCCAATCGCCAGATGGCTCAATCCGTTGGGCAAGTTCATCTAGGCGCGGACGTGCTTGCACGCGGCAGGCATCCCATAAAATGCTAGTGATATCGGTTTCTGGTGTTTGTGCTAATTGTCCTGCGGCTTCTGCACAAGCAGCACGAATGGTTGCTGCACTAAGGTTAAACTGATCCACTAAGGTTTTGACTTGCCCATTCATTTGCGATGCGCTTGCCCCTAATGCATCTTGCCAAACTGCACCTTGTTCTTTACTAGTTGGTTGATGTACGTCAAAATTAACTATTAGGCGTTGTGATAAACCGATGCGTTCTTGACTCGTAACTATTAAAAAGCCCTTCGTGCGTTCGATGAAACGAGCGATCGCATTCACCCGCGCTGTATCATTAGTATCCAGTTCGTTGCAGTCTATCAGTAAGGCACTCTTACTTAAAATTGTCTCGCGAGTCCACAGGCGGATGAGATTATCCAACTCGCTAGGTGCTAGAGGAATCACTTGTGCAGGCATTATCCACAAGCTTAAACCCTGAAGTTGACAAATTGCGGCGGCAATGGCACGTTTACTGGCAACTTCACCACTAGATAACTGGACAATTGGGAGACTATTAACCTTGGAAGCTTGCGCCCAAACTGCTGCTACTCGCTCTGCCAAATCTTGGTGCGAGGGAACTAAATCGCTAACCTCTGGTAATGGCTCAATGATACCAGCTAGCCGTTCGTCAAGATATTGAATACCTGTGAGATAATGTAAAATCCGCTCGTCAATTCTCAAGGGACTAAGAGTTAGGGCATGACCATCACCAATTTGAATTAACCGCCAATAACGTAAGGGAGCATTTGGAGCGATCGCATCCCAGTGGACATCGGGTAAAGCTGCCAAAGCTAAACCCAAAGTTGGGTAAGCTCGTTGTGAATCACCGTGAACTATGGCACACAATTTGGCAAAATCTCCATTTAATTCCATACCTGCACACAACAGCAACAGATCGCGTTCAAAGGATGAGAGGCGAAACATTTTGCAGACTCTCTCCAATGCCGATGGTGCAGGCATAGCAGCAGCGGCTTCCTGTAACGTTTGCTGTAAATGGTCTTGGTTATTCTCTTCAGGTTGATTTTGCTCTTTTGCCGTGTGATTTTCTAAAATACCACGCACCACGGCGAGAGCTGCTGATAGGTAGCGGTAGTTTGCCTCATCCCAATTGTGATTAATTGTCGTAGCATTCATAAAATTGTCACCTGTGGCGAATCATATTCCCCTAAATGATTCTTTTGCAATGGACTTTCAGCGCCATCTACCCGCGCCCGGACAATATAAGTTCCTGGTTTCACATTTTTGACCGGAATTGCGATCGCATCAGTGTCTTGGGTAAGTGGTGCAGCCAAGAAAGAGTAAGCTACTGGATTATCACCTGATACTTCATTGAGTAGCAAAACTACCCGCTGTGCCTTACCGACTTTGGGTTGGAATTTAACAGTAATTTCTGCTGCGCGTAAATTCTCACCGCTATTTTCTACTTTATTGACAAATGCTGTAATTGTTGGATGTAAGACAAAAGCCGCAACGTTTGATTCAATTAAATGATTCGTTTGCCCTGCATTTCCCATTGTTAGATGTACAACTTGGACACCCTGTATACTTGCGTATAAATCTGGCGGGACTAACAAACTGATTTGCGTTTCTTTTACTTCTTGAGGTACTAGTAATGTTTCCGTATTACCGAAACGAACTCGTGTGATCTCACCGCGTAACCGTTTACCACGAATTACTAATGTTGTACCTGTAACAATCATTTGTTCAGTCTTGGCCGGAGCTATAACTTGCTCTATATTCGGTTGAGACAAGGGCATCATGTAAAAATTTTCAGACTTATCATTGCTACTCTCAATCAATACCATTGATGCCAAATAGGTAGCTGAAGGTCGATAGTGTGTTTGTAAAGCAGACCATAACTTAGAAGTTTCTTCCATGTTAAAAAACTCTGGAGTCAATTTGATCTGCCCAATTTGTTCAGCTAAGGCAGATACAGACACACTTGCTACAGCTTGCGAAAAAGCACTTGAGGTATTGGTGGTAGATGCATTTATCAAAGTATTTTCAATAATATCAGATGTGATAGCTGGTGTTTTGTGTAATAAATGCATTGCATAGCCGAGTAAAAGCTCCGCCTGGAAATCCTTGGCTCCGTAGGCTGTGAGTAAGTAGTGCAGGTCAAGAGCTAGTGGTGGAGTTGGAGAGCGTGGGTTTCCATTAATAGGTGAGTGCCTGCTCCGAAATTCTTGAGATACCCAATCGACATTGCGATTTTGCGTCACTTGATAGAGAAAAAGGTTGATTTGGGCACGCTCGTCAGCTTCAACTGAAATTCGATCGGGCGGTAGGGCAGTTACAATCACATCACCAACACTAGCAGCGATCGGATCGCTGACTAAACCATTTTCCAGCAAGACTTTTAGTACTGCTGTCACTGCGGCTATAGAGAGCACATTACTCATCCTGATTCCTCATGGCAATAGCACATATTAATCATGTACGCCACAGCACATTAATAGAATATATTTTGCAAAACTTTAAGTCCTGTTGTAGCCAAGACTATCAGCACGACAGACAAAAGCACGGTGTCAACTATTAGTACAGTATGGCGTAAATCCACCTAGCATCTCAATTTAAAATACTCGGCAACGATCAAAATCAGCTTGTTAACAGTAGGCAAATTTCCACTTAAAGCTACCTGACCTACTTGAACAGTCGGACTTTTAAAACATCCTTTTAATTAAGACTTTAAATAATTAAAACTAAAGTGCCTATGACTACTAACCCCGTTCCTAAAATAATCTTCCAGCTTAAAGTTTCTCCCAAGAAAATAACTGAAAACAATAAAACTAATACCAAGCTTGATTTATCAATTGGTGCGACAAGTGAAGCTTTTCCTACTTGTAAGGCTTGGAAATAAAAAATCCATGATAACCCTGTCGATAATCCAGATAATAATAAGAAAATCATGGTTTTTTGGGATATAGCTAAGATATTAACTACGTTTCCCTGAAAAAATACAATCCCCCAAGCAACTACTAAGATGACAACAGTTCGGATTGCTGTTGCTAAATTAGCATTCACATTTTCTATCCCAATTTTGGCAAAGATAGTTGTCAATGCTGCAAAGCCAGCTGACAATAATGCATATATCCACCATGTTGTGGTGTTGCTTTCCATCTTAGCCTCCTGATTTGCTAGTCAAAATTAGCAGTGTAATTTAATCAGAGTGTTAAATTCAATTACTTGTCTGTCAAGTTTGACTTGCTAGGTTCGTAGTTTGCGCTCTACAGTTTCACTCTTTTAGTCACTCAGTACTACTGAAGCAGACGATTCTCGTCGAACTTGCGCTAACTTAATATCAGGAACAAATTTCAACTGCTATTAAGTCTAAAGTTTAAACATTTTATCAAAATTATCACATTACTTTAAGTTACTAATATGTTAAGCTGAGTATAATTAGATAAGTACTAGTAGTATATATTACTAATATTCATCTAAGTTATGAAGCAATCATATTTGTAATACTAGTATTATCTCTGAATAAAGTTAACATTTTAAAGTAACTAGGATGGGTTGCCCCAGATGAAATCCCCACCTTCTTCAAATTCTTGGAATGGTCGCTTCGTAGGTGATAACCAGCGATACCGTTTAGACAGACGGTTAGGCGGGGGTGGCATGGGAGAAGTCTTCCTAGCAACGGACACCCGTGTTGGTCAGCAGGTAGCGTTGAAGTTGCTCAAAGATACGCTAGTGGCATCACTCGAAATGAGAAAGCGTTTCGAGCGGGAGGTGGCAGTTTGTGCTGCTTTGCAAAGCGACCATATTGTTAAGATTAGTGACTGTGGTGTAACCCCGGAAGGTTTTCCATTTTACGTCATGGAATATTTGCGGGGGCAAACGCTTAGACAATTACTGCTGCGCGAAAAGCGGCTGTCTGTTGAGCGGACGGTGAAGATTATGGCGCAAGTTTGTAAGGGTTTACAGCTTGCCCATCAAGGAGTGACTCTCCAACGGGATGGCGGCAAAACCAGTGAACATATTCAAGTAGTTCACCGCGACCTGAAGCCAGATAATATATTTCTAATGTCAACAGATTTGGGAGAGTGGGTGAAGGTTTTGGATTTTGGTGTTGCCAAAATTCGGAGTGAATCTTCAGAAAATTCCAATATTACAAATATAACTAGTACATTTATCGGTACATTTCGTTACGCACCTCCTGAACAAATCCAAAGCGATCGCAACCTGGATGCTAGAGGTGATATTTACAGCTTAGGGATTATCCTTTATGAAATGCTGAGTGCAGCCGATCCCTTTGGAATCAGCATTAAGGGTAGTCATATCAGTGAGGCTTCTTGGGTATTAGCTCATGCTTATGAGCCACCGAAACCACTGCGCGAACAACCAGGGTGTGAGCATTTACCCGTACAATTAGAAGCCGTGGTGATGAAATGCCTCCATAAGAACCCAGCTAACCGATTTGCAACGGTAGAAGAACTGAATCAGGCTTTGCAAGCTGCTGCCAAATTTGCCACAGAATCTAGCGTACCCGAACTAATGACTGGGCGATCGCAACCTTCTTCAAATCAAGGCTCAAATCACGAAACTGTTCCCAGACAATCGAACGACGATACCGTTATTCGCCCTCCATCTGGTTTCAATCAAGGCTCAAATCACGAAACTGTTCCCAGACAATCGAACGACGATACCGTTATTCGTCCTCCATCGGGTTTTAATCAAGGTTCAAATCACGAAACTGTTCCCAGACAATCGAACGACGATACTGTGATTCGTCCTCCATCTGGTTTCAATCAAGGCTCAAATCACGAAACTGTTCCCAGACCATTTAACCCAGTTGAACAAAATTCACAAAGTCCTGGGAATAATCTGAACGCCAGCAAACCTGATGTGACGTTATATCAACCACGACCAGGAGCTAATCAAGGCGGGCAACAAGTACCACCCGATAAGACGTTGTTTCAACCGCGACCAGGAGCTAATCAAGGCGGTCAACAAGTGCCACCAGACAAGACGTTGTTTCAACCCCGACCGGGATCTAATCAAAGTGGGCAACAAGTGTCACCGGATAAGACTTTGTTTCAGCCGCGACCAGTATCTAATCAAAGTAGACCACCAGTGCAAGCAGACGTGACGTTGTATCAGCCACGACCTGCGTCTAATCAACGCCGACCACAAGCGCGAACGGATGACACTATTTACCAACCAAGGCTAAGTGAGCAGCTAACTACGAGAATTACTCCCAATTTCTTGCGAATTGTAGGGGTGGTGTTGGCTATTGGGCTGACTTTAGCAGTAGTAACCTATATATATACTCAATTACAATCTGGTAAACAGCCAAGCAACCAGCAAAATTTACCTAATAGCGATCAGCGCATTTAGAACTAATCAGCATTGCTGTGCCCTATAATTCATCCCAAACCACAGGAAAGGAATAATCTGAAAATGGCGAGAAATTACGATTTTCGCTGCGGGTTTCTTCATCTAGAACTTTGACAACTTTGTTATAAATATCTTGTGCTTGTTGTGGGGAATCACCAATACTGGTTAATCCCACCTTGCCAAACTGCGAAAGGCAGCCCATAAGATGAAACACTGTACCCGTTTCTGTACCGCTGTCAAAGTGCAGTCTGTGGTGAGCAATGATATCCATTAAATCATTAGGCAATAATCCCTGATAGCGCTCTTTTTGCAGATTATCAGTGGCAATGTAATATTTTGGACGACCTTGCTGACTATAAAATAAACCCGTGGAAAGGTCATAGCGACCGTTCGTTAATAATTTCAGGGTCATGAATGGATGCGTTGTACCGCCTTTACGCAGGTTAATTTCGATCGCCTGAATATCCCACTCTCCATTACCCTTGTCAACGGCGATAAAATCTACACCAAACCGCTCTAAAGTGCCTTTATCTGCTAGCTTTCTGCCAACTTGAAGTCCCAATTGCTGTAATTGCAATCGATATGTTTCATCAGCAGGAAAGCTGCAACCAAGATAAATCTGACCGTCTGGGCCTCCGAGAATTTGGTCGTGAGTTGAAAGGATTTCCACTTCGCCTTGGGGTGTAATCCGTCCTTGAACGCTGGGCGATCGCTTAATTTCCCCTTCCACAAATGCTTCGGTAATTGCCCCTAATTCCGGGATTCTTCCCGAAAAATTATCCCATGTCTCAAGTTTTGCTTGAAAGCGCATCGTTGAGAAGCGATCGCTAATTGCAGCTACCCTTTCGGCATGAGTACCAGTGTTTGGTGCTAAATTCTCAATCGGTCTAAGATCCAACAATGCATTCCCCTCTCCAGAAATGCCCTCGTTGAGTTTTACTACTACTCGTTTTAATGTTGGTTGGCGTTCCCACAAATCAACAGTAGCTTCTGCCAAATCTGTGGGGTTCCAAACTTTTTCGCTGCCATCTGGATGCGGTACTCCGCTTTCCTTGAAAATTTGCCGACTACCACTTTTTGTTCCCCAAATCTGTAAATCTGGTGCAGCAGCATACAATGGTACACCTAATTTTAAAGACAATTCGCCTTCCCAGTGCGAAGAGTTGTAGCAGATCATAAATGATTTGTCTAGCCTCAAAGATTTCTGAATCCGCTCTAGCAGACGGGGACGTTCTAAAATCTTTTGACTCAGAGGCTTAAGAGAGGAATCGTAAGTAGAAAGTAACAGCAAGCGATTGCGAGCATGAGAAAAAGGGATACCTGGCAATAGCTGCAAATAATAATCAATGATACTTGGATGCAGGGGTACTGATGTTACATAAATCAGGCGAGTTTGGGGATTCCGCAACCGAATTAAAGAAAATAGTAATCTTTCTTCATAATGTTCGCAGCCTTCGATCTTTTGGAGTTCGCGCTGGTCGAGACTCAAGGAGGGAATAATTAAAATATCCGCTTCGCTATTGTCAAATAGTTCGCTCGTTTTCCAGCGATCGCGCAGGGTTAATTGTAAGTGGCGAAACTTTTCAACCTGTTCTAACTCGGAAATATTTAATGTTGCCATAACCCATGCCCTCTAATGATCTCAATGTAGCGCACCACGCACCCTTTTGGACGATGTATAGTCGCCGTGTCAAGATTCAGGTAGTTTTGTAAAAAATTTCTGGAAGTCCGCAAGGTTTGATCAAACTATAGCAACCCGCAAATCGCCGACTTCTTTAATTCTTTTCCCTCTTAAGGTTGAGTTAATTGCTGTTTACTTTACCTCTAGGGGGCGATAAAGTACAGCAATATAATAGTTAACTTTAAAACAGATGAAAAAGATAAATTCTTCATCACATTAGAGTTGTGTACTTATTTTCATGGTCAGGCATGAGGATAAATAATGTAAGTTGCGTAGAGTTGCTGGAATAAGTAAGTTTGGCAAACATCCAGAATATAAATGCCTAAAATTGCAAATGGCTAGTGAGAGTCAAAGCAAAAAATAAACCTTGGGTTGAATTTTTCGTTTCGATCCAAGGTTTAGTTATGAAATAGGAGAAAGATGGAGTGTTAACTAATTCCCAATGCCCCTTTCTCAATGCCCCATTCAATATTCAATTACCAAGGTAAAACAGATGGCTAAATCAAAAGAACCAAAAGAGAAAAAAGAGCAAAAATTGCAACCGCCACAACAACAAGAAACACCAGGTGTTGAATCAGAAATGACACCAAAACCCAAAGCTGATGATGCTCAGTATCGGGGTAGTGGTAAGTTACAAGATAAAGTAGCATTGATTACGGGTGCAGATAGTGGGATTGGTCGTGCTGTTGCGATCGCATTTGCCAAAGAAGGTGCAGATGTGGCAATCCTTTACCTTAATGAACACGATGATGCCAAAGAAACAAAACATTTGGTAGAAAAACAAGGTCGTCGTGCAGTAACAATTGCAGGTGATATTGGCAATGAAACCTTTTGTCAGCAAGCCATACAACAAACAGTTGGTGAGTTTGGTAAACTCGATATTCTCGTCAACAACGCTGCTGAACAACATCCGAAAGAAAGTATTGAAGAAATCACCGAAGAGCAACTAGAGCGAACTTTCCGCACTAATATCTTCTCAATGTTTTTCATGACTAAGGCCGCACTCAAGTATTTGCAAGCGGGCAGTGCTATTATCAATACCACATCGGTAACAGCTTATAAAGGTAGTCCACAACTACTAGATTACTCCTCTACAAAAGGCGCGATCGTTGCTTTCACTCGCTCCTTATCAAAAAATTTGGTATCCAAAGGAATTCGCGTTAATGCTGTCGCACCAGGGCCAATTTGGACACCTTTAATTCCCTCAACTTTTCCTGAAGAGAAAGTTGAAACCTTTGGGAAACAAGTGCCAATGGAAAGAGCCGGACAACCAGAAGAAGTTGCTCCTAGCTACGTATATTTAGCTTCTGATGATGGTTCTTATGTCTCTGGACAAGTGTTACATGTCAATGGTGGAGATGTTGTGAATGGGTGAGTACAATAGTTAGGAGTTATGAGTGAGGAGTTAGAAATTAAGAGTTATAAATAATATATTTTAAACTTACAACTGTTAACTCCTAACTCTAAACTTATAACTCTTAACTGTTAACTCCTAACTCTTAACTCTACCTTCATGGTCATCCATTGGAGGGATGATCTAATGTTGAAATATTGATAACCTGTCTAACAGCGTACATTTAAGAAATAATAACTACGTTTATGGCATCTCTTACACCACTGAAAGGCACAGAACTAGTAGATTGTGCTAGAGCAAATGCCCAGCAAGGAATTGAAACTGCTGCTTATCAATGTGGCTATGGTCAAGACCTCAACACATTTGCCAGAGAACTTAGACAAGCTTGTGAAGAAATGAATTTACAAGTTAAGGAACTCAGCGGATTGATTACTGACCAGGACATGATCCTGCAATTGGGTACTGGTGAAATTGTTGCTCCAGATACAGAATCAGAATTGTAAAAGTTAAGTTAGTCATTTGTCTTTTGTCATTTGTAGTGTGTTATTCACTAATGACTAATACTTCGACTACGCTCAGTACAAGTGACTAATGACTAATGACTCTTTTCATAACTTTAAAATTACCCGCGCTAAATTGAAATAAATCAAAACACCTACAACATCAACTGCTGTGGTAATAAATGGTGCTGACATTAATGCCGGATCTAAACGAAGATAGCGAAATAGAAATGGTAGTGCTGAACCGGAGATCGAAGCCAAAATAGAAATAGCCACCAAACTAGTGCCTACAGCGATCGCTACTTCTAATCGTCCTTGCAGAAAATAAGCCCAGACAGTAGCGATCGTACCTAACATTCCTCCTAATAATGCCCCTGCGATCGCTTCCCGCCCGATTACCTGCAATGCACCAAGCGATCGGATTTCATCGGTATTCATCCCACGAATCACCACTGTGGAAGATTGAGCGCCTACATTACCCCCAGTACCAGTCAACAAGGGGATAAAGGCCGTCAGTGTGACAACTTTTGCTAAAATATCTTCTTGCGACTTAATAATTGTGCCTGTGACGGTATTGGTTATAAGTAAGACCAATAACCAGACAACCCGCTTCCGAGCAATTTCCAGCAAATTCATTTGAAAATAGTTGTCGCCCCCCGACTGCACACCACCACCCAAGGCATAGATATCTTCGGTGGTTTCTTGTTGCAAAATATCAATCACATCATCGACGGTGACAATACCTACTAAACGCTGTTCTCGATCTACCACAGGCACAGCCAGAAAGTCATATCTTTGGATTAATCTCGTGACTTCTTCCTGATCTGTATCAGTGTGGACGAATATCACATCACGCGTCATAATCTCGCCAATAATTTGCTCAGGCTGAGACGTTACTAATTCCCGCAACGATACAATCCCCGTCAAGCGCCTTGCCGCATCCATGACATAAAGATAATAAATCATCTCACTGGCATTAGCTAAGTTGCGAATTCGCTCTAGAGCTTGAGATACTGTAAAGTTTTCTTTCAGTGAGATTAACTCTAGCGTCATAATTCGTCCAGCTGTATCAGCTTCATAACCCAATAGTTGGGCTGTAGCTTGGCGTTCTGCTGGACTCAGTTGTTCTAGCAAGCGATTGACGACTTTTGCCGGTAATTCATCAAATAACCTAGCTCGGTCATCCGACGACATTTGATCGACAATATCGCGGACTTCCTGGCTTTTAAGTTCTTCAATTAACCGTTCTTGAACACTGTAGTCGAGATATTCATAAACTTCGATCGCCTCATCCTTAGAAAGCAAGCGAAAAGCCAAAGCGTGCATCGCTTCTGGCAAACCCTCAATCGCCTCGGCGATATCCGCAGGCTGCACGGGTACGAGAATAGATTTTGCTCCCTGCAAGTCTCCTGCTTCTAGGAGCATTTGTAGCTGAGTCCGCACTAAATCTCGCAATTCCCTGCGTGAGAGATTCTGGATGGTAGAGTTTAAATTGTTTGTCTCAGTCAAAGTCCACTTTCCTCAGCCAGTTTGAACAAGGTTGCTGCCCCTAGTCTAGGGGAAAGTGGGATGTGCAACGTCAAACTTGTAATTTTTCTGACTAGGAGTAGATTGAAAACTTTTGTAAATGAACGAAAGAGTAAGATTTCGGACGTTGACAATTCTTTGCGTTCAGCGATATCACGGTGTCTCGTTAGCGTAGCCTCTTGTAGAGAAGATAAACTTTGACATCCTCACCGACCTAAAGGCGCTCTTAAGAAGGAGTAATGAGTAATAAGTAACAAGTAATGAGTAAATACCCATTTTTCATCCACTATGAAACTCATTACTCCTTACTCATGACTTTAAAGCATTGCGTGAAGCCTTAGGATTCAGACCCAAATATGTGGTCACATAGCGATTTGCAGGATAATGCACCCATAACAAGGGTACTCAAAAAGTACGATTATTTCTGAATTCAGTAACTTGTGTTCCCTAGCTTAAATGCATGACTAGTCAGGCTCTTGCCAAGTTTTCTGTTCCACTAATTTTAGATTATTACTATATTTCTGCTGGTTCTGGTAATCAAGTAATAGTCAAGATGAAATATAGATAAATATTAATTTTTTAAATCTTTAAATATTACATTTTTTCTTTATCAATTTTTTATACAGTTAATAAATATGTAGATAAAACATATTAATTATCCGGTACTTTGGCAAATTTTATTTAAACATCATCAAAACTTTTATATTCCTTTAAAAAAGGATATATTAATGTGAATATTTAAACAAAGTTCCATAAACAAGATAGACATAACACCGCGCTCTATTGTCAAATATGTAGAAGTCAAAGAATACTTAAGTAATCTATGTAAAGTTATTGCATTTGACTAATTACGCATGTATTTGCTTTCTTGAGCATTGCTTGTCTGACGGAATATGCATCTGCACATTAGTGAAATTTAGAAGGTCTCAATAATTCAGTAATTTTTTGAAAGAAAACAAAGACTAATATCTTCCTCAACTAATTATTCATAATTAGCAATTACTGAATATATATTTATAGGTTAAATCAATCATTAGCTTATTAGTATGTTTATATCAAGCTTTATGATGCATTATTTGTTGAAATATTCAATGTAAAACTAATCCTGAAACATTAATCATGGCATCAAATCAAAACTTATCAACATCTGTAAGCCCAGTAATTACTACTAAATCATCTCTAGAAAGCATTGACCAGGGACAAACCAGCATTTCTGCTCGGTCTAGCCTAATCTCTCAAGGAGATGGACTAAAGGCAGAGTACTACGACAACATCGACTTCACCAATCTCAAGCAAACTCGCATAGATCCGACGGTGAACTTTAACTGGGGCGCTGGTTCTCCCGATCCGTCGATTGGTGTAGATACCTTCTCAGCGCGCTGGACAGGTCAGCTAGAAGCCAAGTACAGCGAAACTTATAACTTTTACACCACTAGTGATGATGGTGTGCGACTGTGGGTAAATGGTCAACAAATTATCAATAAGTTTGTCGATCAACCTGCCACACTATCTACCGGCTCAATCGCCCTGGTTGCAGGTCAAAAATACGATATTAAACTTGAGTACTACGAAAATAAATCCAATGCCGTTTCTCAACTGGCTTGGTCAAGCACTTCTCAGGCAAAGGAAATCATTCCTCAGTCCCAACTGTATAGTAATGTCAGCACACCTAGTAGTGGTAGTAGTGGCAACGGACTCAAAGGAGAGTACTACGACAACATCGACTTCACCAATCTCAAGCAAACTCGCATAGATCCGACGGTGAACTTTAACTGGGGCGCTGGTTCTCCCGATCCGTCGATTGGTGTAGATACCTTCTCAGCGCGCTGGACAGGTCAGCTAGAAGCCAAGTACAGCGAAACTTATAACTTTTACACCACTAGTGATGATGGTGTGCGACTGTGGGTAAATGGTCAACAAATTATCAATAAGTTTGTCGATCAACCTGCCACACTATCTACCGGCTCAATCGCCCTGGTTGCAGGTCAAAAATACGATATTAAACTTGAGTACTACGAAAATAAATCCAATGCCGTTTCTCAACTGGCTTGGTCAAGCACTTCTCAGGCAAAGGAAATCATTCCTCAGTCCCAACTGTATAGTAATGTCAGCACACTTAGTAGTGGCAATGGACTCAAAGGAGAGTACTACGACAACATCGACTTCACTAACCTAAAGGTAACTACTACAAATCCGACGGTGAACTTTAATTGGGGCGCTAATTCTCCCGCTCCGTCGATTGAAGCAGATACCTTCTCAGCGCGCTGGACAGGTCAGGTAGAAGCCAATTACAGCGAAACTTATAACTTTTACACCACTGCTGATGATGGTGTGCGACTGTGGGTGAATGGTCAACAAATCATCAATCAGTTTATCGATCAACCTGCCACCGAATCCAGTGGCTCGATCGCACTAGTTGCAGGTCAGAAGTACGATATTAAACTTGAGTACTACGAAAATAAAAACAATGCCGTTTCTCAACTGCGTTGGTCAAGCGCCTCTCAGGTGAAAGAAATCATTCCTCAGTCTCAACTTTATTCACCAGTTCTTCAGACCGCTATCACATTAGGATCGTCTTCGATGACTGTGAACGAAGGCAGTGATAGTGTTACCGTTAAAATACTTAGAACTGGAGATTTAAGTAGTACATCCTCAATCAAGTATGCAACTATAGCTAATACTGCCACAAAAGGAGTTGACTATGGGAGTGAAGGCATTGAAAGTGCTGGAACACTGACTTTTGCGGCGGGAGAAAGCAGCACGCAGGTATCCATTCCGATCAATGATGATTCCTCGATAGAAACAGATGAAACCTTTAATTTTGTCATCGATCAGGCAGAGGGGGCAACACTCGGAGTTCAAAGAACTCTCGCAATTACGATTCAAGACAACGATCGCTCCGGACTCGATTTCAGTCAGCCAGTAGTTAATGAGGGTGACGGCACTGCTAAGGTGATAGTTACACGGGGCAATGCTTCAGTGGCTGCTAGCGTGAACTACATAACCCAAGATGGGACTGCTAAAGCTGGATCTGACTACCAGGCTGTATCTGGAAGCTTGAGTTTTGTAGTTGGACAAACCAGCAACACTATTGTTATCCCCATTCTTAATGACAGTATTGGGGAATCAAATGAAACATTTGCTTTGAAGTTCAGTAACGCAGTTGGAGTGCAGCTAACTAATCAAGAAACAAGTATCAGTATTATTGATAATGACTCTGGTAACTTTGCTTTAGATACGGTAGTTTCTGGTTTGAATCAACCCACAGCTTTTGAATGGGCACCTGATGGTAACAGCATGTTCATTGCCCAGAAAAATGGGGTAGTGCGAGTCACGAAAAACGGTACCTTATTAGCTACACCATTTACTGATATTCGCGGACAAGTAAATGATACGCGCGATCGCGGTCTGTTAGGCATTGCTGTACATCCAGATTTTGGCAAAAGTCCAAACGGCAACAACTATGTTTACCTGTTGTATACCTACGATCCACCAGAAACTAATACAAGCAATTCTAAGAACAATCCCAATAGCACATTAGACGATCCTGACCAGAATGGGAATCGGACTGCACGGCTAAGTCGCTTTACAGCCGACCCCAACACTAATTACACTACTGCGATCGCTGGCAGCGAAGTTGTACTACTCGGCACAAATGGTACTTGGGCGAATATTGTCAAGCCAGATGGAAATAGTACAAATGTCACACTTGGCTATGCACCATCAGGAATTCTCAACAGAGATACTGGTAAGCCGTTTACCAGCTTGCAGGATTATCTCAATAATCTCGATAAAGTCCAAAATGTCCAGAATTTTATAGCTAATGATAGTGAATCTCACTCAGTTGGTTCTGTGCGTTTTGGTACTGATGGCTCTCTGTTTGTGAGCTTAGGAGATGGTACTTCCTACAATGGAGTAGACCCCAGAGCAATTCGCGTCCAGGATAAGAATAATCTATCCGGCAAGATTCTGCGGATTGACCCGATTACTGGTAAAGGCTTATCAAGCAATCCTTTCTACAACGGTGACGCCAATAGCAATATTTCCAAAGTTTATGACTTGGGTCTGCGTAACCCCTTCCGTTTCACAATTGATAAAAAGACCAATACCCCTGTAATTGGCGATGTTGGCTTAGGTACTTACGAAGAGGTCAATATCGGAAAACCAGGAGCTAACTTTGGCTGGCCATTCTATGAAGGTGGCCTTGATGCAAATGGTAATGTCGTCAGTCTGAAACAACCAGTCTACGCTAATTTAGATGCAGCAAAAGCCTTCTATAATAGTGGCTCATCTGTTACAGAACCACTGTACACTTACAAGCATTCTGGTTCTAATTCGATCCTTGTGGGTGACTTTTACACAGGTAATACTTTCCCTTCAATCTATCAAGGTGCCTTATTCATTGGTGATTTCAGTCAAGGAACTATCGATGCTTTGATATTAGATAGTCAAGGTAAAGTTACCTCAGTTAAGCGGTTTGCTTCCACAGCAGACAGGCCTAATCTAGGACTGCCTACACAAATCACCACTGGTCCTGATGGTAATCTGTATTACGCAAACTTGATCGGAGGCGAGATCGATCGCTTCCGACCTGTTTAGAGATGACTTGAAGGAGGCAGAAGGCAGGAAATAAACTCTTGATGTCTGATTTTGACTCCTGTACTTTATACTTCATCTAGTTGAAAACTGCTGTATCAGTTATCAGTGAACAGTCCTCTAACTGTTCACTGATTTTGCTCAAGATAACTTTGTCAGAAATCCCAAGAATTTTTTGGTATTTGATGTTAAAAGTGTTCGACGATAAGCATCAGCGGCTTTTTTAATCGCTTCGGCTTGAGTGGGATAAGGATGAATTACACTGCTTAACTTGCTCAAACCGAGCTTATTCACCATTGCCGTAGTTACTTCTGAAATCATCTCCCCCGCGTGACTAGCGACAATAGTTGCACCGATAATTTCATCAGACCCCTTTTTATGGTGGATTTTGAGAAATCCTAACTCTTCACCATCTGCGATCGCTCGGTCTACACTATTAAAAGGTATCTTAATTGTCGTCACCTCAATACCCAATTTCTGCGCTTCGTGTTCGTATAACCCTACGTGAGCAATTTCTGGGTCAGTATAAGTTACCCAAGGCATCACCAAACTACTGAGTTTCGAGCGTCCTAGACCAAAGGGAGAAAACAGGGTATTTTTAATTACAATCCGCGCCGCTGCATCAGCAGCATGGGTAAACTTCCAGTTCATGCAGATATCGCCAGCTGCATAAATTTTGGGATTGGTCGTCTGGAGGTAATCATTTACCTTTACGCCTTGGTGCTTGTCATATTCTACACCCACAGCTTCTAAATTTAGATTTTCGACATTTGGCGATCGCCCCGCACCGACTAAAATTTCATCGACTGTCACCGAATCTCGATGACCGTTGGAGGAAAAGTAAAGCCGTTTCCCTTCGGTGACAGTTACCACTTCTTCCAATTTGGAATTCAGCACTACGCGAATTCCTTCGTTAATCAAAACTTTTTGGAGAATTTTAGCCGCTTCAGCGTCTTCTTTGTTCAGGAGATGAGAACCGCTATGGAAAAGCACCACCTCAGAACCCAAGCGCCGGAAAGCTTGCGCCAATTCGCAACCAATGGGGCCACCGCCAATCACCGCCAAACGTTCCGGTCGTTGAATCAGAGAAAAAACCGTCTCATTAGTTAGATAACCCGCCTGTTCAATTCCCGGAATTGACAGTTGTGCAGCTCTTGCGCCAGTAGCAATTACAGCCTTTTTAAACTTGAGGGTTTTGTCGCCAACTTCCACGGTATTTTTACTTGCAAATCGACCGCTACCCAAAAAGACATCGACACCCAACTTTTTAAACCGTTCCGCCGAGTCATTAGGGCTGATATCAGCCCTGATTCGCCGCATCCTGTCCATGACTTTGGGAAAATCAACATCTATATTATGTTGGGGAATATTAACTCCCAAATCTTTAGCATTCCAGATTTCGCCAACAACGCGGGCAGAGCGAATAATAGTTTTAGATGGTACGCAACCAACATTTAAGCAATCTCCACCCATGAGATGCTTTTCAATTAACGCCACTTTTAAACCCAAATCCAGACCCGCAGCACCCGCTGCCACCACTAATCCTGCTGTACCAGCACCAATTACTACCAAGTCGTAAACATCGGCAGGTTGAGGATTAACCCAATTTGGCGGATGGACGTAAGACACCAACTTTTGGTTATACTCGTCAATTGGGCGAACTGTGACTCTCTCTAAATCTGAATTGGTCATTGGCAGAACCTCTTTTAAAATTAAGAATCCCGATTAATTTAGGCGGCTCAGTCTTTTATTTTTATGCTTGTCTAATAAGGAATACAGCCTTTGAATTGTTTTGTCCGTTTGGGAATTGACAGATACGATTGAACCTTTCCTGTTTCAAATCTCGTTTTCAGCCTCCGCCTGGAAATGCTTCTCCTGGCGGCAGAGCCGCCAGCAAGGGAGGCGGAGCCTCTAGAACGGCATCCCCAGTCTCAGACTGGGAACGAGACAAATTGACAGATATGATTGAAGCTTTTCTGTATAAACGTTTCAGCAATCAATAATTTACAGAAATTTGCAGTTTAATAGACCACAGTAGGGTAGCACAACTGTCCACCTCTACAATTCCTCTTCTAAAGCTTTGCGGGCAATCCGGGTTACATAAACTGTAACGGCGACTGTCGCAATCAAACCCAAGATGCGAATTGCCCATTGTAAAGTTGGGTTGGTAGGTTGAGTCTCAGTCCCAATCATCGCCAGATTACCTGCAAGGGAACCAATATAAACGTACATGATGGTTCCAGGAATCATCCCTAGAGAGCCGATGAAGTAATCTTGAAGTGAAACTCCCGTGATGCCAAAGGCATAGTTGAGCAAATTGAAAGGAAATATGGGAGACAGTCGCGTTAACAGGACAATTTTTAATCCTTCTTTACCTACCGCTTGGTCAATGGCGGCAAATTTTTTGTTATCTGCAATTTTACCAGCAACCCAACTCCTTGCTAAATAACGTCCGACGAGGAAAGCAGCGGTAGCGCCAAGGGTTGCACCGATAAACACGTAGAGAGAACCCCAAACTGCGCCAAAAATTACACCAGCCCCCAAAGTGAGAATAGAACCAGGGAAAAAAGCAACGGTAGCGACAATATAAATAGCAATAAAAGCTATGGCTCCTAACGCACCCAGGCTTTCAATCCACTGCAAAGCTTCACGTAAAATTGCTTGGGGATTGAAAGAATTTGAATTTGCCAATTCTTGTGCCAAAGCCGGGTCTGTGTTTAATGAGAAACTACTTGCCAATATTAGTAATATTAATGCGCAGAGGTTAAAAAACTTCTGGAAGTTTCTGGCATCAATACTTTTAACACTTTGGCTTCGCTCAGTGTTAAAGCCGAGCGGAGTCGTTCGCGTAGCGTCTCGCAGAGAGGCTTTAAATATCTGAATGATTGTTAGTTTTTTCATGGGTTGTGATTTCTTCTACTGCCACACTTTGAGCTAATGCTTTCTGAGCAATTTTTGTGATATACACAGTCACAGCAACGGTAGCAATCAACCCAACTACTCGCATTATCCATTGCCAGATTTGAGTTTCTGGAGTAATTGGTTGATGAGAGGTGTTAATCATGGCAAGATTCCCAGCTAAAGAACCAATATAAACGTACATTACACTACCGGGAATAATGCCGAAGGAACCTAATATATAGTCTTTGAGAGAAACCTGTGTTACTCCAAATGCATAATTTAATAAATTGAAGGGAAAGATAGGAGAGAGACGAGTTAGCAAAACAATTTTCCATCCCTCTTTGGAAACTGCTAAATCAATCGCTTTAAATTTAGGATGTTTTTCCATTTGTCGAGAAACCCAATCCCGTGACAGGTAGCGTCCAATAATAAAAGCCAAGGTTGCTCCAATTGTTGCAGCAATTAGCACATATATTGATCCCCAAAATACACCAAACAGACAACCACCTTTGAGGGTTAGAAGAGAACCCGGTATAAACAGTAACGTTGCCAAGTTGTAAATAACTATGTAGGCGATAGGCCCTAAAACACCCAAACTTTCAACCCAAATGACTAAAGTTTGTAAAAGTCCCTGAAAGTTTAACTGTTTAGCAGCAATTATGAAAGTGACAGCGAGGCAACTTAGGAGTAGTAGTTTGAGTTTGGAATTTAATAAACGCTTGTTCATTTTTATAAATTTGACCTTCTAAGGCTCGACGTTGACCTTTTGAGGCTCAACTTTGACCTTCGGAGGCTCAACTTTGACCTTCTGAGGCTCGACGTTGACCTTCTGAGGCTCGACTTTGACCTTTTGAGGCTCAACTTTGACCTTCTGAGGCTCGACGTTGACTTTTTGAGGCTCAACTTTGACCTTCTGAGGCTCAATGTTGACTTTTTGAGGCTCAACTTTGACCTTCTGAGGCTTGACGTTGACCTTCTGAGGCTCAACTTTAAAATTTACACCTCAAATCCAATGCCCCTAAGATATACTACCCACATGAGAAACAGCTTAAAGCCTCTTAAATTTTTCTCGGCGATACCAGCTACAAATTCGCTCAGGTGAAACACCGAGCAAATAAGCAATAATTACTATTTGATTGAGTAGCGTAGTTTTCAATACTCCCTTTTGCAACCATCTACGAGCTGAGGTGACAACTGGTGTAGGAATAATTACAACGTGTCCGATGCCTTTTAAACGACGCATGAGTTCAAAATCTTCCATGATAGGCAATTCGGGAAAGCCACCTATTTGCTGAAATACTTCCTTAGTTAAAAAAATTGCTTGGTCGCCATAGGGCATTTGGTAAAAATGCGATCGCACATTTACCCCCCACTCTACCCATCGTAAACTTAAAAGTGACGCATCAATCCGCAACTTAAAAGCACCAGCCACAATCCCAGGCTGTTGTAATGCCGTGCGAATCATCTCATCAAACCCAGTTGGCAAACGGGTATCTGCATGGAGAAATAACAGAATTTCGCCGCTAGCTGCTACAGCACCCGCGTTCATTTGCACAGCACGACCGGGAGATGATGAGATAACTTTGACATTTAAAGACTGAGCGATCGCTACAGTATCATCACTAGAGCCACCATCGACTACAATGACTTCTATATTTAGATTGGCTTGAGTAGTAGCAATAGCTTTTTTAATATTCCCAGCCTCATTAATAGCCGGAATAATAATCGAAATTTTAGCAGCGTCAATACTCTCACTCATGATTGCTGAGTTTGCTTTTCCGGTTGGTCAGGAAACGAACACTCTACCGTTACCTTCAGATTACTTTCAGCCGTGCCTTTAGTTATGTAAGGTATACCTGCTTCACCGCCAACTTTGATCCCAAATTCTAAAGTGAGTTTATCAATATTGGCAACAGGGATTTTCTTAAAAGCATTCAGTGAATAAACAGTGTAAGCCCGAATTGTACCTTCAATTGCTTGGAAATTTTGGACTATTTGCTTTTGTGCAGCATCAGCATCCCATCCCTTATCAATTAGTGCTTCTTCTTCTCCCTCCGGGGAAACTTCGGTAATCACTGGCGGAGCATCTACATTATCTGTAGCCTCAATGTCAATAATCGTGCCATCTTCTAATTGAATAGGTGTGAGTTGAGTCATGGGATAAATCTCGCCTAAAAAAATTGCGTCTAAGAGGATGTTTGAAAAGTCTTCTTCTCGGTAGCAAAACGTTCTAGATCCCCCTAAATCCCCCTTAAAAAGGGGGACTTTGAGAGCTTTTTGCCCCCCTTTTTAAGGGGGGTTGGGGGGATCAAAAGGCTGTGGCGCAACTCTAGAAGACTTGTGTGTACACCGTAGCCTTTTTAAGGGGGGTTAGGGGGGATCAATAAGTACAAAGATACAGCAAACCACTTTTCAAACAACCTCTAAAATAGCCCAGTTGTGCTTATCTACAAAATTTTACGGAAAATGCGGTAAATTTCTTGTAGAAGCTGGAAATAATTCGGCACAACTATCATAGGGCTTTGCAGGATGAGTCGAGACGCTTTGGTGGTGAGAATTAATACGTATGACCGCTTAAAAAGTCTCAACGCACCAGCTGCCGATGGTGAAGCGATCGCTCAAATCTTACAACAATATGGGGAGTTTCGGGTAACGCGGCTACCAGCAGTCAAAGATAAGGAAAATGAGACGATTCGCATTGGTAAGCAAACTAAAGTTAGTTTAACTCAGTTAGAAAAAGCGATCGTCCAATTGTTTAAGCCAGATGGTAAGCCACCTGACACAGCACTGCTGTATTTTTCTGGTCATGGATTGCGGAAAAATCTGGGGATTCAGGAAGGCTTTTTAGCAACGAGTGAAGTCAACCCCGATGCGGGTAATTGGGGATTCTCTTTGCAATGGCTGCGGCGACTGCTGCAAGAAAGTGAAGTCAGACAACAAATTGTGATTTTGGATTGCTGTTATAGCGGAGAAGTGCTAAATTTTGCAGAGGCAGATCCAGGCGATCGCGGTAAAGGCAGAGACAGGTGTTTTATTGCGGCTTCTCGTGGTTTTGAAGTAGTTTTTGAAGAGATTAACAGCCAACACAGCGTTCTCACTGCTGCACTGCTTCAAGGTTTGGAACCAAAACAAGACCGTTGGGTGAGTAACTACACCTTAGTAGACTTATACCAATTCTATGTGAGGCTGCATAGAAGCGTAAAATAGAGAGCAGGAAAGAATCAAGACTAGAAGTAAACGATGGCACGCCCTTAGCCCATCGTAGATATTGCCCTAGAGATAACCTAATTGTTTCTTCTACCTGAGTTAGCAGTTTGATTTGAAATTTGGTGCTTTTGTATAACCCGCTCAATCTGGCAAGTTACCGCATCTATTCTATGTTTAACTTTATCAAAGTCAATATTCACCCAAATATAGGCTTTATCAGGTTTTTGCTGTTTATAGCTCATATATTGCTTTACTTGTCAAGATATTTTGTTATATCTATACAATATATACATCTCAACTTCTAAACTACTTTCTCTAGATATATAAGTAAATATGCTTAATATTTACTTAAGGTTTGCTCGCAATCCGATTTAATTTTTAAACTTATTTGCGTGCTACTCAAAGTACAGTGCAAGCGCCATAGGCAGGTAATAGGGAATCAGGCTTTTCAAAGTTTTTCACCCAATCAAATAGAGTCCTATAGCTCCTAGAAGTTTAATAAAACAGTGATTTGATTAATATGGGCGCAGATTATTATCTATCTATTGAAAGAGACGCGATATTTCGCGCCTCTAAGAACTAAAATCAAAATTCTAAGTGTTAGCTTAAATCTTTGTTTGTAGATATTGCACCAACTGCGGTGCTTGCATCACTCCCTCTATCCTATCCACAGGCTTACCCTGCTTAAACAGTACTAAGGTTGGAAGAGATGCAATTTTATACTCAGTAGCCAAATCTGTGTATTTTTCTGTGTCGATTTTGACAATCCTTAAGCGATCCTTAAGTTGGGCATTGACTTGCTCTAAAATTGGCACCATCATTTGACAGGGACCACACCAGTCAGCATAAAAATCTACTAATACAGGTACATCAGAAGCAGACAGCATCTCTTCAAAGCTGTTGAATTGCTTTTTAGTTGCCATGTGACACACACCGATTTTCAATTGTTTGTTTCAATAGTAATTCTTAGAAAATAAAATAGGTATAGGTTCATGGGTTTTTGTTGGGAAAAGATTAAATTAGTTAATATAGAACGATTTAGTAACCCAAAATATTAAATTATTATAATAAAATAGGTATTTTTTTGAGGTTGTGCATCCGCATTAAATATGTATTTAAACCTATCCTGACTAACCAAATAATTATAAAGGCGTTCACGAGAGTGATATCTACGAAGGGTCTAGCTGCAACACTTTCTAGTCTATCCAGCCAGGTGAATATATTGCTTCAAGTTATTCATCTATTCACAGAGAAATAACTATAGATATTTAATTATAGTAAAACGTTAATTCGTGTTATTCGAGTTATATAGCAATCCTATTTGATTTGTCAGAATTGCAACCCGCGTCCCCGACAACTTTTATCAAGTCGGGATCTTATTTCTGGGCATTTGATTCAGGATACCTGTATCTAGCTAAATACGACATATAACTTTATCTATTAGCTATCTAATTTGGAGCATGACAGCAAGATTGTCATCCCGCAAGAGTGGGATTTTACTCAGACAATATTCAGATGTTCCCGAAATCACCATAAGATAATTAGCGCGGTATTTCTAAGATTGAGGAACATTAAATGACACTATTACAAGATAAAGTCGCAATTGTCACAGGTGCATCACGAGGAATTGGCCGCGCGATCGCAATTGAATTAGCTTCACAAGGAGCGATCGCAGTTGTTAATTATGCCAGTTCTAGTGCTGCGGCTGAAGCAGTTGTTACAGAAATTACAGCAGCCGGAGGTCAAGCGATCGCGATCCAAGCAGACGTTTCTAAAGGCGATCAAGTAGACACGCTAGTTAACACCGTTATGGAAAAGTTTAAGCGTGTGGATATTTTGGTCAATAATGCCGGAATTACGCGCGACACACTGCTTTTGCGTTTGAAGCCAGAAGATTGGCAAGCTGTAATAGACCTTAACCTAACTGGTGTTTTCTTATGTACACGCGCTGCCAGTAAAATCATGCTGAAGCAGCGATCGGGGCGGATTATCAATATTACCTCCGTTGCTGGGCAAATGGGCAACCCAGGTCAGTCAAACTATAGCGCCGCCAAAGCAGGTGTAATCGGCTTTACCAAAAGCGTTGCCAAAGAACTAGCTACTCGTGGGATCACCGTTAACGCCGTCGCACCTGGATTCATCACCACCGACATGACCAGCGATCTCAACAACCCCGAAGATATTCTGAAATACATCCCACTCGGTCGCTTCGGTCAACCTGAAGAAGTTGCTGGGATGGTGCGTTTCCTCGCTGCCGATCCCGCCGCCGCTTACGTCACCGGACAAGTCTTTAACGTCGATGGCGGCATGGTAATGGCTTAAATAGTTGAGCTAAATAATTGAGGGGTAGCGATTTTCGTAGTTGGCGCTTTAGCGCCAACTACGAACTTATTAAATAATATTTGACAGACTAGTTATGAAAACAGACTCTATTTTTTATCGTTGATTTCAAACTTTCCCCAGTGCTTTTTTTGAATTAATTAATCTGCAACCATCAAAAGCAAATGCATATAATTTCGCTTCAGTAGAATTAAAGCAAACAGCATTTCGCATTGATGGAGTCTTTCTTTCTGTTGCTGACACTAGTCATCAGCCGATTTATTTTGTAGAGGTTCAATTTCAAAAAGATAATGAATTTTATGCTCGTTTATTTTCAGAAATATTTCTGTATTTACGACTTTACGCACCTACTATAGATTGGCGAGCAGTAGTTATATTCCCTCGCCGTAGCCTTGAACCAACCCAAGTCCAACCTTATCGAGTCTTACTCGAAAGCCAACTTGTAACGAGGCTATATTTAAACGAGCTTGGAGAAGTAACTGAATATTCCTTGGGAGTTGGTATTATCAAACTAGTAGTTGTAAATAAAAAACAAACTCCCATATTAGTCAAAAATTTGATTACAAAGACACGTTCGGAATTGAGCGATAAAGCACTTCAAAAGAAAGTGCTAGATTTAATAGAAACAATTGTAGTTTACAAACTACCGCGTATCAGTCGTCAGGAGTTAATAAAAATGTTTGGACTCGGTGATTTTGATATTAAAACGACTAGACTTTATGAGGAACTCAAGCAGGAAACAACTCTAGAGCTAGTCATGCGCCAGTTACGACGACGCATTGGTAATTTGAGTCCGCAATTGCAAGAGGGTATCAGCCAGTTATCTATCGAACAGCTTTAAAATCTAGCCGAGGCACTGTTGGATTTTTCCACAGAAGGAGATTTAGTTGCTTGGTTGCAAGACAATTTAACTCAAGCTTGAATTTTTGATGGACTGAATAAACATAGTAGGGCTAGCACTGCAATGCCCACCCTACCAGTAACTAAGGCTGTTGGCGTATCCTTTGCCAGACTGTAAAGCCCAAAAGCAGGATAATGCTACTGGCAGTTGTCAGCATTACAGCCAAACTCATACCTTGTATTCTCATCGCCAGCAAGTTGAAAACTAAGGTAATTGACCAAAGGGTAAACGCAGCATTGCGCTGGGAGAGTCCCCAAGCAAGTAAGCGGTGGTGCAGGTGGTCTTTGCCAGGAGTACTCAGAGGGTTATTTCCTGCTAGTAGCCGTCGCACAAATACTTGAGTGGTGTCTAGCACCGGCAATAATAGAAATAAAACCGTGGGAATTAGCGCATAAATTGTGTTTTGTTGCAGTTTTCCTAAAATACTAGTTGCCGCCAACACATAACCGAAAAAGTATGCTCCAGCATCACCCATAATAATGCGTGATGGATGGAAATTATGGCGCAAAAATCCTAGTGCAGCACCTCCCAAAGCTGCGAGGACTAAGATTGCCGCTGCACGATTGTTAAATTGAGCAGCAACGCCCAACAAACTCATGGCGGTAATAAAGCTAATTCCTCCTGCCAAGCCATCCATACCATCCATCAAATTGATGGCGTTGGTAATCCCTACTACCCATAGTACTGTTAGCAACATGGACAGAAGCGAGTCGATGGGAGTGCCAAACAGGACTTTGACGCTGATGCCATTAGCTACCAGCAAAAGTGCCGTGACAATTTGCGCCCACAATCGCACAGAGGGCGGTAAGCCAAATTGATCGTCAATAAAGCCCACAAGGACTAATATCGAACCCCCCAACAGAATAGTGAGCACCTGAGCCAATACGTTTTGGAGTTCGATCGGTCGTAAAAGGCTAGCTAATACCAGCGCGGCAATCACGCCCGCGTAGATAGCCAGCCCCCCTGCATTGGGTAAAGGTTCTCGGTTGAGTCGCCGGGCGTTGGGTTGGTCAGCCCAACCTACCCGCAAGGCGAATTTGCGTACTGTCGGAATTAAACGCCAAGTTACAAGCCAAGCCAAGAGGAACGTAAATACTACTGCCAACCAGCCGGTGCCGCTAGGGTCGGCAATACCAAGGGACTTAAGGGAGTTGTCTAGATTCATCTCCCAATTCAAGCATTACTGCCAGTATCTAATATGAGCATCACCTGTATATTAATCAATTTTTTTTATTTCCATTTGTAACTTGAGTAGGTTGAGAGATTAGCACTCTGGCGCTGTGAGTGCTAAATTGTCTAATGGAAGCGCTGGAGAAATAAAACATGGCGAAAATTATTGCATTTGACGAGGAATCTCGGAGAGCTCTAGAAAGGGGTGTTAACGCCCTTGCCGATGCTGTAAAAATCACCTTGGGGCCTAAAGGTCGCAATGTCCTTTTAGAGAAAAAATTTGGCGCACCTCAAATTGTCAACGATGGTATCACTGTTGCCAAGGAAATTGAATTAGAAGATCCTTTGGAAAATACTGGTGCAAGACTCATCCAGGAAGTAGCCTCAAAAACTAAAGATGTCGCTGGGGATGGTACAACCACCGCCACCGTTTTAGCACAAGCCTTAATTCGAGAAGGTTTGAAGAACGTCGCGGCAGGTAGTAACCCTGTTAGCTTGAGACGCGGGATCGACAAAACTATTGAGGCATTGGTAGAAGAAATTGCCAAAATAGCCAAGCCAGTAGAAGGAAGTGCGATCGCTCAAGTTGCCACTGTTTCTGCTGGTAACGATGAAGAAGTTGGCCAAATGTTAGCTCAAGCAATGGAAAAAGTCACCAAAGATGGTGTAATTACCGTTGAAGAATCTAAATCCCTCACAACTGAACTAGAAGTAGTTGAAGGGATGCAGATTGACAGGGGTTATATTTCTCCCTACTTCGTCACCAACAACGAACGGCAAATCGTCGAATTTGAAAACGCCCGAATCTTGGTGACAGATAAAAAAATCAGCAGCATCCAAGATTTAGTGCCGATTTTGGAAAAAGTTGCCCGTTCTGGTCAGCCTTTGCTAATTATTGCTGAAGATGTCGAAGGTGATGCTTTGGCAACTCTGGTGGTGAATAAAGCGCGGGGTGTACTGGCCGTAGCTGCAATTAAAGCACCTGGGTTTGGCGATCGCCGCAAAGCTTTGTTAGAAGATATTGCTATTCTCACCGATGGACAGTTGATTTCGGAAGAAATCGGCTTAAGCTTGGATACCGCTGCTTTAGAAGCACTGGGAACTGCCCGCAAAATCACCATTGACAAAGAAAGCACCACAATTGTCGCTGGCAGTGTCACCAAGCCAGAAGTACAAAAGCGGATTGGTCAAATTCGCAGACAGTTAGAAGAAACTGATTCTGAATACGATCAAGAAAAACTCCAAGAACGCATCGCCAAGCTCGCTGGCGGCGTGGCAGTGATTAAAGTGGGTGCGGCAACCGAAACCGAACTCAAAGACCGGAAACTGCGGATTGAAGACGCGCTCAACGCTACTAAAGCTGCTGTGGAAGAAGGTATTGTTCCTGGTGGTGGCACAACCTTGATTCACTTAGCTAAGGCGGTAGAAGCGATTAAAAAGACCTTGCAAAATGACGAAGAAAGAATTGGGGCTG
This sequence comes from Nostoc sp. EspVER01, assembly GCF_034530635.1. Lineage (NCBI taxonomy): Bacteria > Bacillati > Cyanobacteriota > Cyanophyceae > Nostocales > Nostocaceae > Nostoc > Nostoc sp. EspVER01. The sequence goes on along the minus strand of NZ_JAVRCS010000005.1, from coordinate 177,909 downwards.
ATATTGTCGAACGAGCGCTAGAAGCCCCCTTGCGCCAAATAGCAGACAACGCTGGTGCGGAAGGTTCTGTAATTGTCTCGAAAGTTCGGGATAGCGACTTCAACATTGGCTACAACGCCGCTACTGGCGAATTTGAAGACTTGATTGCTGCTGGGATTATCGACCCTGCCAAAGTCGTGCGTTCAGCTTTGCAAAACGCTGGTTCCATTGCTGGTTTGGTCTTAACCACCGAAGCGATCGTTGTTGAAAAGCCAGAGAAGAAATCCGCTGCTCCTGCCCCTGATATGGGTGGTATGGGCGGTATGGGTGGCATGGGCGGCATGGGCGGCATGGGCGGCATGGGTATGTTCTAACTTCTGCTCATCCAGATAAATATTTTTTTAGCAGTTTGTCTTGCCAAGGCAAACTGTTTTTTTTGTAGCATTGCTGATTCAAAGGCAATATGCTATACCAATTCGTAATTTGTAATTCGTAATTCGTAATATTTAATCGGGCTGATGACCAAATTAGCAACTTAAATAATTGCTTAATTTAGAAATTACCGTCTTTATATTAATTTTTGTAAAAGGACGTGTAAGTTATTCTTATGTCCTTTGTTATTCACTAACAACAAATACAACTCTTGGAGAGGCTGCGCCCTAAGCGTAGATATGCCGCAGGCTTTACGACTAGGCTCAGTACAAGTAACAAATGACAAATGACTAATCACTATTAGGTAATATTGCATGGCACGAAAACTACGTCGTCTTCCTAAACTACTCACCAAGCTCTATGAAGATGAGTTCCATCACCAACCAGGGACTATACCTGGAACCATTTTTATTGATGCAGATGCTCCACCACCAATAATTTTTTTGATTGACTATAACCAAACCAATTTCATCCGCGAACAAATAGAAACTCCAGAGGAGTGTGTTCCCTATCTTGACGCAGAATCGGTTTCTTGGGTAGACGTGCAAGGTTTAGGTAGTCAAGATATATTACAACGATTGGGTAAAGTTTTTGAATTACATCCTCTAGTTTTAGAAGATATAGTCAATGTGCCAGAACGTCCCAAAACAGAGGATTATGAAGACCAATTGTTATTTATTGCTCGGATGGTAGTAGCAAAGGAAAAAATATGTGGTTTTTATAGCGAGCAAGTGAGTTTGATATTAGGAAAAAATTATCTGCTGACAGTCCAAGAAGAACCAGAACATGATTGTTTTGAAGGAGTGCGATCGCGAATTGAAAAAAATAAAGGTATCATCCGTAAACAAGGAGCAGATTATTTAGCTTACGCTGTGTTAGATGCAATTATTGATGGCTTTTTCCCCGTACTGGAGCTTTATGGTGAGCGAATTGAAGAGTTAGAAGAGGAGGTAGTAGTCAGACCTACCCCACAAACACTACAAAATATTTATCAAATTAGGCGAGAATTACTGCAACTACGTCGTGCTATCTGGCCCCAGAGGGATGCAATTAATTCCTTGATTCGAGATGGGAGTGAATTGATTAGTGAAGAAGTGCGAATCTACCTGCGAGATTGTTATGACCATACAGTGCAAGTGATGGATATGGTAGAAACTTACCGAGAATTAGCATCTGGATTAATGGATGTGTATCTTTCGGCAGTGAGTAATAAAATGAATGAAATCATGAAGGTGCTAACGATAGTTTCAACAATCTTTATCCCACTGACTTTTGTTGCAGGAATATATGGTATGAATTTCGATACGGAAAAATCGCCATATAATATGCCTGAATTGAATTGGTATTGGGGCTATCCACTTTGCTGGGCAGTAATGATAGCGATCGCAGTTAGTTTGCTATTCTTTTTTTGGCGAAGAGGGTGGCTACAAAATTCTGTAGTAATCAAGCGCAATTAAAAATTGTATATTAGCGATGAGTCAAATATATATTCATTAGCACCGGGAGTTAAGATTCTGAGTTATGAGGAGTAGCGACCAAAATTTAGTAGTTTTGACAATTTATATTATCGGTGTTTCATACGTTTTCAACCGCATGATTGAATCCATCGATGACCAAGTTAAATTTGAGTTTAAAAAAGGAACTGTTGACGAACAACTCAAAGAACACAATCTCGACGATAAAATTGGAATTTCCTTTAAACTCAAACCCTCATACCCAATTGACGATTTGAAAGATTTAGGAATTAGCATTGAAAATAAATCGGATAATGTTGCCGTATACGTTGACTGGGATAATAGTTCTTTAGTTGTTGAACATAGTAAGCAATCGCGCCGCGTAATTCGGAAATCACCAGACTTAACCCGCGACTTAGCAGTACCCCAAAGTCCTAGCCTGATTGCTCCCAAGAAAACACTTTCTGAAACAGTGACAGCAGAAGACGTTTTCGAGCGCGATCAAGTAGCTGGAACCTATTCAGCAAAAAAACCACTAATTGATATCAACGGGCTACAAAAAGGGCAAAAAAAGTTGTACAACGACTTTATTAATAGAAAAAAGGAGTTGGACTTTTCCCTGCAACTGGTGCTACGGATATCTGAAGTGCGTTTAGGTCTAGCCCCAGGTCGTGATTTTCCTCCCATTAGTATTATCAATTGTCCTTTCACAGTCAGGAAACTACCTTGGACTTACGCTCTACCTTGGAATAAAAAAAAGCAATAACATCTCAACATACTACGTCATCCAAGATTACACTGGATCTAAGGAGAGAGTAGGCGCAGGCGGTTGCAGATCAGTCATAGTTACTGGTTTGAGGAAAGTCCGGACTCCCGAAAGACCAAACTTGCTGGATAACGTCCAGTGCGAGCGATCGTGAGGATAGTGCCACAGAAAGATACCGCCAGATCAATTAAAAATTAAAAATTAAAAATCTAAAATGAGTAATTTTTAATTTTTAATTTTACATTTTTAATTGATCTGGTAAGGGTGCAAAGGTGCGGTAAGAGCGCACCAGCAGTATCGAGAGGTGCTGGCTCGGTAAACCCCGGTTGGGAGCAAGGCGATAGGAACTACGGTTGGTCTTTTACCAGTTCCGCTCAATGAGAGCCGCTTGAGGCGTTTGGTAACAAACGTCCCAGATAGATAACTGCCCTCGCAAGAGAACAGAACCCGGCTTATGTCCTGCTCTCTCCCCTCTAATGGAGTATGAACCTTTCACGGTTTGTACTCTATTATTTTTTGTATGGGTTTTATGCGATCGCTAATTCATCATCTAAGGGACTTCCAAATAAAAAAACATCCCAAATTTTCTTGTGGGATGGGTGTCCCCACCCGTCCCAGATTTAGGGCGCTCATGTTGCCATACGTGTCAACTTAAGCTATAAATGGCTTCACTGTTGGCTTCATCACCCGCCTAGAACTAAAGTTCCAGGCTAACAGCTCAAGTCATCTAAAGATGACTAAAGATTTTCCGGGATATTTAGTCATCTTTTAGATGACTTTTGCTATGAGCAAGGAACTTCAGTTCCTCGCGGGACATCGGTTTCACGTTAAGTTGACACCAATGTCATGTTGCCCACCCCACAAAATGGATAATTTATTTCTTGGAAGTCCCTAAAGTATTCCCAATATCTCTAATGCTGTATCCAAATACCATTTAACCCGATAGAGTCCAAACAGTTTCTCTTGACTGTACCGTGCTGGATACTCTAGTTTCCTCCCCTCCATCGTCACCTTGAGCAATGCTGACTGCTCTGGTGTCGGTGTTCCCATAGCTTCTAGCGCTTCTACTTTAGAGAATATGGGAGACTTCAATCCTTTATTTTCCGCTACTTGCTTACAAGCTACAACAGGAAAAGTCAGGAGTGCATTAATATAGGATGCCTTATCAGCAGGGTTTCTTATTGCTTGGATGCCATACTGTATCAGACACAAATCACGTAATGCTCTCAAGCTTTTAACTTCTAATTCTGTGCGCGTAAACATAAAATAGAGTTACCTCTTGTAAAAGTGGGAATCGGTGGTGAACTAGTTTGCAAGACACGATCGCCACCGATATAAAACTCTATTCCGTTGTTAACATCGACTTAAAGCTATATTTACGTTTCTATATAAATGGCTAAAGCTAAGGGAAAACCTGAAAATTTTGGAAATCAACCAAGCAAGGAATTAACCGAACAATTAAATTTTCGTGTCACCAAGGAAATGAAGCAAGAAGTGAAAGCTAAAGACGATCCTCCTGAATTTTGCCGTCAAGCTATCCAAGAAAAGCTAGATAGAGAGAAGTAGCAAAAAGTTGTTAGAGTAATAGTCCAAGAGATTTAGATATACAAGTATAGATAGCTAGTTACCTTAGCTGCTCCCCTGCCCCCTTCCCCTTTTCACGTAATGCCCCTTGCCTATCCACGCCGTCAACGGCAACTCGAAAGTTTAGTCCAAAAATTAGGTTTGTCGCTAGAAGCACCTATAAAGTGGGAATTGCTGGATTTAGCGCTCACTCATCCCACTGTCTCTGATTCAGCAAATTATGAACAGCTAGAGTTTGTTGGCGATGCAGTGGTGCGCCTGGTGTCGGCTGTTGTGTTATGGGAAAATTATCCCGATTGTCCAGTAGGGGATTTTGCGGCAATTCGTTCGGTGTTGGTAAGCGATCGCATCCTCGCCCAATTGGCCAGAGTTTATGGTTTGGAGTTATACTTACTAGTCGCTGGCAGTGCTACCGCTGATAAAGTTGGTCTAGAGTCACGACTGGCAGATGCTTTTGAAGCAGTTCTGGGTGCGCTTTACTTAAGTACTCAAAATCTGGAATTGATTCGCTCTTGGCTAGATCCCCACTTCCAACAACTAACGACAGAAATTCGCCTCGATCCTGCCAGACTTAATTACAAAGCTGCTCTCCAAGAATGGACTCAGGCGCAATTTAAAGTTTTACCAGAATATCGTGTTGTGGAAGTCACTCAACCGCACCGTAATCAAGAACGTTTTATGGCTGAAGTGTGGCTGCACGGAAATAAACTCGGAGAAGGTAAAGGGCGATCGATCAAAACTGCTGAACAAGCCGCAGCTAAGGTGGCTTTTTTAGCAATACCTAACCCGCAAATACCCTGAGCTTAAAATAAGAGCAATTAGCCGATAATCAGTTGATTGTCAGTGGTCATTTGTCCCTAGTCCTTTGTATACAAATGACAAATGACAAATAACTAATGACAAATGATAAATGACAAATGACAAACCAAATTAAAATTGCTGTTATCGGAGTTGGGCGTTGGGGAGTGCATCTGCTGCGGAATTTCTTAGCACATCCTCAAGTAGATGTAGTTGCTGTAGTAGATCCCCATCCAGAACGATTAGCGGCGGTTAAACAGCAGTTTAATTTAGATGAAAATGTAATATTGACAACCCAGTGGGAAGATTTAAAAAAAGTGCCAGGGTTGACAGGGGTGGCGATCGCAACTCCGGCTACCACCCACTATGCTTTAATTAAAGACTCTCTACAAGAGGGATACCATGTTTTAGCAGAAAAACCCCTAACTCTTGATCCCGCAGAATGTCGGGAACTTTGCCAGTTAGCAGAGCAGCATCATTTAATACTCATGGTTGACCACACTTATTTATTTCATCCAGCAGTTGAGCAAGGGCAAAGTGTAGTACAAGCGGGTAAATTAGGTGATTTACGCTATGGCTACGCGACACGCACCCATTTAGGGCCTGTTCGGCAAGATGTTGATGCGCTGTGGGATTTAGCTATTCACGATATTGCTATCTTTAACGCTTGGCTGGGTCAGATTCCTGTGAAAGTACAAGCTACGGGTACGGTGTGGCTACAGGGAGCAGCACTTCGACTACGCTCAGTGACCGGGGAGCAGGGGAGCAGGGGAGCAGAGGAGAAGAAAGATATAAATTCTCCTCTGCCTCAAGGTTTGGCCGATGTGGTATGGTTGACACTGACATACCCAGATGGCTTTCAAGCTTATATTCATTTGTGTTGGTTAAATCCTGATAAGCAGCGACGGCTGGGGATTGTAGGTAGCCTTGGTAGTTTGATTTTTGATGAAATGTCGCAATTATCACCTCTAACGCTGCTGCATGGGGAGTTTGAACAGCAGGGTAATCATTTTATTCCGGTAAATCAAAAGCAGATAGTGCTGGAATTAGAGCCAGGGGAACCATTGGGGCGAGTTTGCTCTTGTTTTGTTGACTCTATCTTCAACAATACTCCCTCAGAGATTTCGTCTGGCTGGGTAGGCACACAGTTAGTAGAAATTCTTGCTGCTCTGACAGTATCTCTTGAACAAGGCGGCAAACCTGTTTTTCTAAACAACTGCTCTCAAGTCTAATTTTCCCCTGAGAATAACCGCCTAATACTGTTCGGTTAAGGCAAGAGACGGGATAAACGCCGTCTTTACAAGAATCAGCCCTTTGTAGAGACGGCGATTTATCGCGTCTTTGCGATCGCAGATCGCATTGAATAACAACACCTCTAGAATTTATTTTAAATCCAGATAATCAAGAATTAAACTTGGAACTTCCACAAAACACCAATATTTATATTACCTTAGCCAAAGCTGCCAAATATGAAACAGAACAATGGTTTAGAGGCAAGATAGAAACCAAAAATGTTCAGTTTATAGATGTGGATAGAAATGGCAGCGATCTCAGAGATGATTTAGATGTTTCTACTATTGTCGAAGGCAAAATTCGCATGGTAGGGCAGGAACAAGAAATTAAACAAAATCAATTTCTCATGGGAGAAAACCCTGATATTCCTTTAAATATTCAACTAATACGCCATCTGCAAATTGTTCCCAAAAAAGGCATAGAAGCCCGCTTCTCTGGCAGAACTAAACAGATTCAAATCGGTCTAGATCAAGATTTTCCCGTTTCCAGAATCCAGGGTAGCTGGTTAGATGGCGTTTTACCTCGTGATGCAATTATTGCGCTATTCTCTTTTGGGGCTGCTACGATTCCTAATCTTGTATCTTGGTTATTTAGTAACGCTTCTCAATCTAGATCGAAACCATAGAGTTAGGAGTTAGGAAATTAGAGTCTAGCAAGGATTACCTTTCAAAAGTCCCATTCACACAAACTCCTCCTTTTGGAAGACTTACCAAAATAGTTTGCAAGGGCGAAAGACGAATCTCGCAAGTCTCATTTCCAAATAGCAACTGGGACTTCGGGAACTTTTCTTTGTCTACCTCTACTTTCACAGATTTGTTGATTGCCAAAGAAGAACTTCCTCCAGACTCCTGTAGGTTGGGGTAGCGGCTTGCCTTTACTGGCTCATTCGCAGAGGAGAATCCCAAATCCCCGACATTTGCTTCTTTTTTTGGAACAGCTAACAGCGAGATATCAATCAAAGGTAAGGTAATTTTCAGTGTCGTACCTTGATAAAGTCCCGCACTCTCAAGAGTAATACTGCCTCCCATGAGTTCGATTAAGTTTCGTGAAATTGCTAGTCCCAGTCCAGTACCTTCAAACTGACGTGTCGTAGTGCCATTCACCATTACAAAGGGGCGAAATAGTTTGTGCTGTTGAGTCGGATCGATGCCTATACCTGTATCTTTGACAGCTACTACCACCTGAGATTTACCATTACTAGATTGAATTTCTGTAGCAATGGTGATGCTTCCGGTGTCGGTGAACTTAGTGGCGTTGCCGATAACATTAATCAGCACTTGCTTCAGTTTGCCCGCGTCTGCCTTAATTGGTATCACTTTGGAAGCTAACTCACATTTCAATTGCAAGCCCTTTTGTTGGACATTAACTGATTGTAAATTAATTACCTCTAACAATAGTTGTCGGAGGTCAATAGGCGTGGAAACAACTGAAAGCTTACCTGCTTCGATTTTAGAAATGTCGAGTAAATCATTAATAATACCTAACAAGTGAATCGTTGTTTCATCGGCACGTTTGAGAAACTCCATTTCTTCTTCCCGGTCATCACATAAGCCTTCTTCAACCAGGCGAATACAGTTAATAATAATATTTAATGGGTTTCTCAATTCATGGGAAGTCGTAGCCAAAAACTGGCTTTTAATTTGGTTAGCGCTTTTTGCTTCTTTCCAAGCTATTTCTAATTCTTCCGATCCAGCTTTCAGCCGTTCTACCATTTGGTCTAATGCTTGGGCCAGTTGATTGAATTCCCGAATTTGAAAATTGTGCGGAACTGGTTGTGCGGCATGGTGAGAGTGAATATTGAGAGCATAGTCTCGCAATTCTTCTACAGGACGGGCCAAGTAAGGAGCTAAGTATAAAGATGCTAACAAACTTGCACCAATCAAACCAACTGTCAAAACAATGAGAATTAATTTGATTTCCTCTAAACCAAAAAGCGCATTATCGACACTAGTAACAGCTAAAATTATCCATTTTTGCTGCTGCTCTTGAGTGAGTGGATTTGCAATAGCTGTATAGCCAGCTACTAATTCTTCTCCCTGTGTAAAAGACAAATTTATCGAATCATTTTTTCCCGTAATTGCATTTTTAATTATGCTCTTGATTTGGGAAGCATGAGGGTGCTGATTGATATTAGTTCCCACCCAATCGGTGAATGGGTGTGCCAAAATTGTTCCATCTTCAGCAATTACTACCATAGCGCCCGTGAGCGATCCCGGCGGATTTCTGGTTTGTTGGTACAATGCAGACTGAATACTTAAACTGTAAACTGAACTTCTTCGGCTATCGAAGATTGGTGCAGATAGAACTATTTGCAGTTGATTTTGTGTATTTCTTTTCCCAGTCATTCCTGCTTTTGGCGGGAAGATTGCTTTGACATTAATTCCGTCACTAGGGAAGGGTAATCTCAATTCTCCAATAGCTTGATCCCCACAGCTACTGGCAACTATTTTCTGGTTTTGCAGATCCGTTAATTGGATGCACTCAATACTGGCTGGAAGTTGTTGCTTTAACTGCTTGAGAAGTTCTTGCTCTTGTATAGGTGAATCCGACGGAATAACCGTTGTTTTACTTACACTCTGCAAATTAGCTTTTAAGATTGCGATCGCATCACCAATTCTCTCCCCTTTGCTGATGGCACTTTCTGTTAAATTTTGCCGTGCAGTTCTCAATATACTAGTACGTGCCTTATTCAAGGCAACAATTTCCCCTACAAGTAAAACTGGAACAAACAGCAGCAATATTCTCGTTACTAAAATTCGACGAAAGGAAGATTGGCGGGAATTAGTCATCAAGTGTCTCACTTTGCACCTGCAATCTACAACACCAAAGATATGCAATTAAACCAGCTAGATGAGACATTTTATTAAATTATCAGAATTTTATTTTCAATGTTTAAAAATAACAAATTGCTATAATTCAAAAAGAAACGTGGTATACCAAACCTCGTATATGCTAAATGTAGAAGCGATTTGTGTTGCATATCAATACAGTGGTGAAATGATAAAATAGTAGCTTGCAGGTATGGTTTTTTTGAGAATCTACATACGACTAAAGAAAATCTTAAAACTATCAAATCTATTTAATGTTACAACATCGTCCTCATACTACAGTTGTTTTAGCAATGAGTGCAGATGGCAAGATATCAGATTTTAAGCGATCGCCTGCTCGGTTCGGCTCAAAGGTTGATAAAGCACACTTAGAAAAACAAATTGCTGCCTCTGATGCCGTTTTATTCGGTGCTGGTACTCTGGACGCATACGGAACAACACTTACTGTAACCGATCCAACTCTAGTGCAACTCCGGGCACAAGGAGGGAAGCCTCAGCAACCAGTTCATATAGTGATTACAAACTCTGCAAACCTTAATCCGGAAATTCACTTTTTTAAGCAACCAGTTAGACGCTGGCTACTCACGACAACAGCAGGAGAATTTTCGTGGAAAGAACGCTTACAGACGCTTCACTCAACGTTGGGAATCGGAGTACAGGAGTACCCTTCAGAATTTGAGAAGATTCTGGTTTTTGAAACACCAACGCTAGAAATTGACATTCCCGCAGCTTTAAAGTATCTAGCCACTCTACATATAACACGCTTGGCGATCTTGGGTGGAGGTGAATTAGTCGCTTCTTTGCTGGAATTAGACTTAATTGATGAATTATGGCTAACTGTCTGTCCGCTGATTTTAGGTGGTAATACTGCACCCACACCGGTCGAAGGGAAAGGATTTTTACCTGATTTGGCTCCCAAGTTACAACTCATAGAAGTTCATACAGTTGAGCAAGAAGTGTTTTTGCACTATCGTCTGCAACGACCAGCAGATTAGATTACGCTAAGTTAAGTTATTTATTGGACATTGGGCATTGGGGATTGGGCATTGGGCATAGAGAAGAGACAAGGTAGACAAGGAAGAGGGGGGAGACAAGGGAGAGACTTGTTCAATAATTTCCCCTTGTCTCCCTTGTCCCCCTTGTCTCCTCTGCACCCCTGCTCCCCACTGCCCGCTCCCCACTCCCTACTCCCTACTCCTCTAAGATGGTGGAACAACTTAAGCCTCGCTATTCTGTCGTTTGGACGAACAAAATCGCTGAAGTACCCCAAAATGCTTGGAATGCTTTGGCAATGCCACTCAAAACGCCATTTTTAGAATGGGAGTGGCTGAATAATCTCGAAACTTCCCAGAGTGTTACGGCTAAAACTGGTTGGTTGCCAAATCACTTGACATTGTGGCGAGATAAAACGCTGATTGCTGCTGCGCCACTCTATCTTAAAGGACATAGTTCTGGTGAATTTGTTTTCGATCACCAATGGGCAGAGTTAGCCGATCGCATCGGAGTCCAATATTACCCAAAATTGCTGGGAATGACACCATTTACGCCAGCAGAAGGTTATCGCTTCTTAATCGCCCCAGGAGAAGACGAGGATGAAATCACAGCGCTGATGGTGCATGAAATTGACACTTTTTGCTCCAAAAACCGGATTTCTGGGTGTCATTTTCTCTACGTCGATCCCCAATGGCGGCCGATGCTGGAACGGCATGGCTTTACAACTTGGCTGCACCACAGCTATATATGGGAAAATGCTGGTTTTAAAACTTTTGATGATTACTTGAAGGTGTTTAACGCCAATCAACGCCGCAATATCAAGCGGGAACGCAAAGCTGTGGAGAAAGCAGGTTTACGATTGCAACCACTGAGTGGCGATCAAATACCTCAGTCTTTGTTTCCCTTGATGCACCAATTCTATGCTGACACCTGTGATAAGTTTGGCTGGTGGGGTAGCAAGTATCTCACACGGAGATTTTTTGAGCAGCTACACACCGATTATCGCCATCGAGTCTTGTTTGTTGCCGCATATAGCGAGGAAGATAATTCTCATCCTTTAGGAATGTCTTTTTGTTTATTTAAAGATGACAAACTCTATGGACGCTATTGGGGGAGTTTTCAAGAAATAGATTGCTTACATTTTGATGCTTGTTATTATGCACCGATTGAGTGGGCGATCGCTAACAATATCCAAATTTTTGATCCTGGCGCGGGTGGACGACATAAAAAACGCCGTGGTTTCCCCGCTATGCCCAATCACAGTTTGCACCGCTTTTACAATAATCGTTTAGGACAAATTATCCGTCCCTATATTAAGGAAGTGAACCAACTCGAACAGCAGCAGATTGAGGCAATTAATGCAGAGTTGCCATTTAGTAACCGAGATTCTTAAAAGTTTGCCAAGGCAGAGGGTAAAGGACGAATTACACTTGAGATAGAGTGTAAAACCCTGAAAAAAGAAAATTTCTTTTTATAATGCTTATGGATTTAATACTTGAAGATTTAGCCGCAATTGATGATAAACTTTCCCAGCGTCATATTGACCTCGATCCCGGTGGATATTTCATTATTTACTTAGATCGAGATGCAGGATTAATTTATGCCAAGCATTTTACAAATGTGATTGACGATCGCGGTTTAGCTGTCGATCCCGAAACGGGAAAGGTTATTCCGGCGCGAGAAAAGGTAGAACGAACTCATACAACAGTTTTTAGCGCGAGGACGGCGAAAGAACTTTGCGTGAAAATTTTTGAAGAAACTCAGCCCACTTTGGTAACTCAATTAGATCATGCAGCTTATTTAGGTCGAGAATTTGTCCGGGCTGAGGTAGCTTTAGTTACACGGCAAGAGTATGTTCAAGATTAAAGTTAGGAGTGAGGAGTTAAAAATTAAGAGTTACAAATTCCTAACTCCTAACTCCTAACTCCTAACTCCCGCATTACCCATTAGAAGAGGGCTGATTTATCTGATAGATATAGTAAGTTGCCATTGGGATAACAGTGGCAGCAATTAACAATCCTACTACCCAAGCAGTAGCGTTACCTTGGTTGGTTTCTTCTGCTTTCTTGTAAGTGCCTCCAACCTGCACATTGTCAGTTATTTTGGGTGGCCCTGGATCGGTTTTGCCAGAGAGAACGGCGACAAGGCGATCGCTTGCATCAAGAAATGCCTGATTGTATTTGTCACCATTGCGTAACGGCACACTTACTGTCTCAGTAGCGACACTCTCGGCAATAGAGTCAGTAAGTATTGGCTTGACTTGATCCCCAGTAATAATGGCAGTACCATTGGTAACTGTATCAAGAACCAATAAGGTTTGATTAGCTTGGGCTGCTTTTGTCGGAAACCATTTTTCAAACAGTTCTTTAGTAAAGCTTTCTGGTGTTTCCCCGTAGTCGAGGCGGCGAACAGTAACAATTCTTACTTCCTTATCTGTTTGCTTTGCCAAATCCTTAAAAGCGCTACTAATCTTGCCTTCATTCAGACGGCTGATGACTTCGCCTTGATCCAAAACCCAAGTGTCATTCCCTGCTGTCAGGCTGGGTATTTGATATACACCTGTGGCTAAAGCAGGTGTAGCAAACAGTGAGGCTGCGAAAATAACCGTCACCAAAGGTAGAATTAGCCGTATGAGGTGTTTTTGACTGCTAAAAACTTGTTTGAGGAGCTGTTTCATCGTGTGATCCCTAAGACAGACTTGCACCAAAAATACTACAGAACCACTGCAAAAATCACCTCGTTCCCGATTTTCTTCAGTGTAAAATTTCTGATATTCCCAGCAAATATGTATATTGTACGGGATTTTTGATTACACAAACTTGTTCTGAAGCGGTTGCAAGCATTAACCTGACGCTAAACCCCTTACTAGTCACAAGAAATACCGCCCATTTTGGGAATTAACCCAAATGCTGAGGGCGGAATTTGCAAACCATCTAGAAATCATATCGCATGATTTCTATTTTGGTTCAGCAACGCCATATTTTTTCATATCTGCGAGTAGCTTTTCCTGCCATACTCAATTAGATATATGAATGAAAAAGAATGTCAAGACGTTATCCTGCTACCTCTCTACAAGGGTTCTGGACAATGCATATTTAATTTACATACAGCAGATTTCAAGTAGGCGAGGTAGACAAGCTAAGTCTGTTACCCAGGTATAAAGCGGATTTTATATCATGTCCGCTTGATTGCTTATTAAACCCGAAGAACCCCACCCCGCCAAAGCTACGCTTTGTCTCCCCTCCCGAAGAGCGGGGAGAGGGGATTAAGGGGAGCCAGTGCGGTCTTCTCCCAAGGGGAGACGCCAAGGGCGATGGGGTCTCCCCAAGTGGAGCATCTGGCGTGTGGGGTGTAATGACTGCGGTTAGCATAACTAATTACGCGGACATGATATTGCCTGATTTAGAGGCTCTGCCTCCTGTCAGACTCAATGAATGCGTTCCCAGGCTCCGCCTGGGAAATGTTGCTGTAGATGTCTATGTGATGGTTGATATCTGCATTTTTTTGATATTTTAGCTAAATCAATATCATATATACATGACTATACTTTTAACTAACGACGATGGCATTGATGCCCCTGGTATCCAAGCGCTGCTGAAAGCTGTAAACGGCAAAAATTCTATTATCGCGGCTCCTGCCGATCATCAGTCTGGCTGTGGACATCAAGTTACTACTACTCGTGCTATCAACCTCCAGCGACGTTCTGAGACTGAGTATGCGATCGCAGGTACTCCCGCTGATTGCGTGAGAATTGCAATAACACAAATTCACGCAGATGTCAAATTTGTACTTTCAGGTATCAACGCTGGGGGCAACTTGGGAGTCGATGCCTATATTTCTGGCACAGTGGCTGCTGTGCGGGAAGCAGCGATGCATGGGATTCCCGGAGTTGCCATTTCTCAGTATCGCAAAGCCAAACAGGATTTTGATTGGGATCTGGCTGCCAAATTCACTGCTGAAGTTTTAGCAGATTTACTCAAGCGTCCCTTAGAACCGGGAAGCTTTTGGAATGTGAATCTGCCGCATCTGCAACCAGGAGAACCAGATCCTAAAGTGGTATTTTGCCAAGCTTGTACCAAACCTTTGCCCGTTAACTATCGAATTGAAGGTGATGATTTTTATTACGTAGGGGAATATGGCAAACGCGATCGCACTCCTGGCAGCGATGTAGATGTATGTTTTTCTGGTAATATCGCCGTCACCCAGTTAAGAGTTTGACATTAGCCATCAGTTACTAGTTAGGTCACAGCGCCTTAAAGTAGCTTAAAGTAGAGATTGCATACAAAAAAGCCCAGTCATTTCTAACTGGGTTTTAGCTATCTCAATTATTTAGCCAAGTTTTACAAGCTGATTTTGGACAATAATTCTTTCAAACTGATTTGATTGCTGAAAGCTGCGAAAGAAAATACGTAACTTCTGTCCCTGAACTGTGAAAAAATGGACATTAATTTGCGAATTGCGACATTTAATGTGCGAACTACAACAAATGGAGAATAACGGATTCGAACCGATGGCCTCTGCGGTGCGATCGCAGCACTCTACCAACTGAGCTAATTCCCCTTAATCGGTATTAAGTCAAGAGTAATATTACTCATTAACTCAAGACATTATCACCATAGATTATTCTAACATTCTGTTACCGATGGTTGAGGCTGTTTTTGGGAATAAACTTTTTGCACCCGTTCTAGTTCCAAATCACTGAGATAATCAACAGTCCAGTTACAGCAGCGTTGGAGCATGTGGAATGGGTAAGTATTCGCTACACCAACAACTTGCATTTGCGATCGCTTCGCGGCTTCGATGCCTGCTGGAGTATCTTCAATTGCCAGACACTCGTGTGGTTGAAGATTCAAGTCGGGATATTCTTTATTTAGGCGTTTTACTGCCAGTAAATAACCATCGGGTTCTGGTTTACTGGTGGTGATGTCATCACCCGCGACGATAATTTTAAAATGTTCGTCTAGTTTAGCGCGATTCAGTACCAATTCTATTTCTTTGCGAATCGCGCCACTAACTAATCCTAGTTTCAGATTCCGCGATCGCACCTGAAATATTAAGTCTTCTACACCTGGATATAAAGGCAGTTTCTTTATTTTTTCTAGTTCCACCGTATAAGCTTGGGCTTTGCGGTACAGCAACTGAGTTAAATAGTTTTCATTGGCTACTCTACCACGATTAGCGAGTAGTTGTTGAAAACAAGCGCGATCGCTGCGTCCTAAAGAAGCTTGACGCTCACTCACCTTTTGGGGTTGGAGATTTTCTTCAATGAGAATCTCATCTATCAGTTGCAGGTGGATTGGCTCATCATTAATGATGACACCATTAAAATCAAAGAGAACTGCCTTTAAACTCATGCCATTATGCCAAACGCTGGAGAACCAAGTCCCTCCAAATCATTATTATCTACCGATGTGGGAGTATAATGACGGACATTTTCGGTTGCTATTGGTTTTATGCCGCTAGTTACCTGATTTATCCACCATACATCCTGCGATCGCACTGCTTCAAATCCGGCCGCACCCATATTCGCTTCTGTACTACTAGCAGCATACTCACGAATATATGGCTCCTCAAAAACATCATTGAGCCATTCTAACTGACGCAGAGTCTTCTGATTCCCATCTAGAATTAATACTTGTCCTCCAGTTACCAGCAACCGGAAGCTTTCTCGCAGAATTGCTAGAGACACCGCATCTGGTGTTTCATGGAATAGTAAAGAAGCTGTTACTAAGTCAAATGTTGCATCCTTCCAACCAGTTTTTTCAGCATTTCCGTGTCGCCAGACTATTTCCAAGCCAGCATTTCTAGCTTTGTCTTCCGCCCTTACCAGCATATAGGGTGATAAATCCAAACCAATAACTTCCGCTTCGGGGAAAGCCTGTTTTAACATTAAGGTAGTGGAACCTGTGCCGCAGCCTAAATCAAGTATGCGTCGTGGTTTCACCTGCACAGCATCAACTAAAGCTTGACGGACAATACCTTCATTAGGCGGTATAACGTATTGAGTAATCGGATCGTAAGTAACTGCTGCATCGGAATTGAGATATCCGCCAGCAATCCCGTGAAAGTTTTGATTACTGTAGTACGACGGAATTATGACATCATCTCGTCGATAGCGATCGCTCTCTTTTTCCCAATTAATACTATCAGCGTAACGCCGTAACCCATCTTCATCAATCAAAAGACGCACTACAGGGGATAAAAAACGTTCCCAGATTGTATCTTGACGGACTGCCATATTGTGTCAGAACTTTAAGGGGCTATTTAAACAAAGTTATTTTCTTTACAAATTTTAATACATCTGGGAAGTATCTGCTTTCTCTCTGTGGTGATAGGTTGACGGCTGTAACTCAAAGCGCTACACTTATGCTACAAAAATATAACTCCTAAAAGTAGTTCTTCAGCTTCACGAAAATTGAGGGAGCCAGATGAAAGACAATACAACATTTAAATTGCTACAACTAACTAGGTAATGGGTTATATGTCATACCGATAATTAACAGTGCCCAATACCCAATCCAAACTCTAAAATTTAAAATCAAAAATAGAAACGATTATGCCCTACGAAAAGTTAGAAATTACCACACCAGCACCCGTCTTATCTTGGGCAAATCACTCTTTGGGGCCAGAAGAAACCAAGATGGCCAAGAATGTGGCATCATTACCATTTGTATTTAAGCATGTGGCATTAATGCCAGACGTTCACTTAGGAAAAGGTGCTTTAGTGGGTTCTGTAATTGCAACCAAAGAGGCAATTATCCCCGCTGCTGTCGGTGTGGATATTGGTTGCGGTATGAGCGCGATCAAAACAGCATTTACCGCCGAACAACTAGAAGGTAAACTAAAGAAAATCCGCTTGGATATTGAAGAAGCAATTCCGACTGGATTTAACGAAAATAAAGACGTTGAAAAATCTGTCAGCAATTGGCAATACTGGGATGATTTTAAAGACTTGCATCGCGGCGTGCAAGACCTACAAGGTAAAGCAATGAAACAGATGGGTTCTCTCGGTGGAGGAAATCACTTTATTGAAGTGTGCCTCGATACAGAGAATCAAGTTTGGCTGATGCTGCATTCTGGTTCGCGTAACATCGGCAATAAACTCGCCCAGTGTCATATTCACACAGCCAGAGAATTAGCAAAAATGGCAGGTAATAAATTGCCTGACCCAGATTTAGCTCACTTTGTCGCTGGTACGCCAGAATTCCAGGCATATTGGCACGATTTACAATGGTCACAAAACTATGCGCGTGTCAACCGCGATGTAATGATGGCGCGTTTTAAGCACATAGTTGAGAAACATCTGGCAGGTGGGAAGGCAACTAAACCTTTATTGCAGGTTAATTGTCATCACAATTACGCCGAAAAAGAAGTGCATTTTAATGAGGATGTATACGTTACTCGTAAGGGTGCAGTCCGTGCCCAGACTGAAGATTATGGGATTATTCCTGGTTCGATGGGGGCAAAATCTTTCATCGTGAAGGGTAAAGGTAATGCTCATAGTTTTTGTTCTTGTTCTCACGGTGCAGGACGTTTGATGTCTAGAAATAAGGCAAAAAATGTCTATACACTTGATGATTTGATAGAGCAAACAAATGGCGTAGAATGCCGCAAAGACGAGGGCGTATTAGATGAGATTCCTGGTGCTTATAAGCCGATAGAACAAGTTATGGCAAATCAAGCAGATTTAGTTGAGGTTGTAGCAACACTCAAACAAGTTCTTTGTGTTAAAGGATAAATTTGTAGGTGGGTAGCGCTCCAATACGCCAGTTTTAGTTTTTAGCCTTAACCCAAGCGTATTGGGTATTGCCCACCTTTTTTATTTCTAAACGTAAAGATATGCTGAAGAATAAATAATTATTTTAAGTAAATAGACTTGTCATGCAAAATAGTGAATACGAACAACAGTATAAGAAAAAAGTAATTGATTTCTTTGATAGTAGAACTAGCTACGATAACGATTACACAATTCATCGCGCTCTACCTCTACTAGATTTAGTTCAACTGCAAAAGGGACAAAAAGTATTGGACATGGCGACTGGTACAGGTATCATTGCTATTGCTGTTGCACAAATTATCGGTTCCAAAGGAAAAGTCACTGGAGTAGATTTTTCTTCAGGGATGCTAACTCAAGCACAACAGAAAATTGAAGAATTAGGCTTGCAAAATATTGAACTTATTGAAGCCGATGGTGAATATATTAACTTCAATGATGAGAGTTTCGATGTAATTCTTTGCTCTACAGCGATAGTGTATTTTAAAGATATTCCTGCTGCTCTACGTAAATGGTATCGTTTTCTCAAACCAGGGGGAGTCATCGGTTTTTCTTGTTGCTCTGAGGAATCTTGTGGAGCGCCACTTATAATCGAAATATGTAACAAACATGGCATTTCGCTGACAAGTATCAATGAGCCAACAGGCACACCCGAAAAATGTCATCATCTACTTGCAGAAGTTGGTTTTAAAGATATTGAAGTAAAAATCCAACAACTAGGTTTCTATCGCAATGTAGAGCAAGCTAGAGAATGGAATGGAGGATGGTTTCATCCCAGAGAAAATCCTTTGTTACAGGTTTCATCAGAGAAAATGGCAGAATTAAAAGCAGAATATCGTCAAAAAATTGAAGCAAAAGCAACCGAGCAAGGAGCTTGGTACGAAAATCTAACTTTTTTCTAACTGGTAGAAAGGTTTAAAGCAAACTCTAATTTTCTGTTGTATTTAGCCAATTCATCAAATCAGCTTCACTAACAAAATCTAGTAATACTTCACCCAAGTCCTCTAACTGAGCCAAGGACAACTCTTGCAAGCGAGATTGTAACTGAGAATTAATTGAACCAAGCCGACGAGTTAATAGACGTATCACTAGCCTTAGTTCTGATTGTCTTCCTTGTTCAATTCCTTGTTCAAGACCTTGTTCAATTCCTTGTTCAATTCCTTGTTCAATGCCTCGTTGTCTCCCTTCTTGGAGTCCCTCTTGGAGAATTTCTTGATAAATGCTAGATTCTCTCATATCTTCTCTCCTCAAAAACTGACGAATTAGTTCTGGCTCGAATACTAACCCTGCTAGAAGTTGGGTACATACCGAGATAGTCTGCTTGGTGGCTTCTTCTTCAATCATACTCACCTGAACTGCTACCTGTTGGAGTAAGCTTTGAGGAGAATTTGTTCGCGCCAAAGTTGCCAGAGGTAATAAACCAGGAGATAACAATAAAGGTTCTGGATCTTGTTCCCAAATTCGGATGACGCGGTAACGGTGGGTAGTATTGCGAGCGGTAAATTGATCTACAAAGACAGCTTCTGAAGTTGTCGGCTTAAGGAAAATTACTATCTGCTCGATATCGCAATTGTATTGTCGATATAGCCGCACCCAATAGTCCAACATCCGCAGTGGTAAGGGTGGAGTCGATGCTGGTAAAGTTTGAAACTCTAAATGCAGTATTTGATTGGCAGTTTGCAAAAAGGTTACTGAGTCGGCACGGATTGGTTCTTGATTTAATTCTGTTTTGAGAATCTGGATATCCGTTACTTCAGATGCAAGTAAGTAGCGGATAAAATCTTCTGGATACTGCTCAACCAGATATTTCAGGGTGTTGTCGTATGTCACTTTGATATCAGTTTGGACATAAACTCATGTAGAGACGTAATATCGCTACATAGTTTGTCCATCAAAAATTTAGTTTAAGTATTGTTTCTTGTTAGCGCTACTCTACGAAAAAGTAATGTTCGCTCATAGCGCTAACATTTAAATTTGGTGTTTTTTCAAAACTACATTGTCAAAGATTGAGGGTTCGTCTCAATCAATTTTGCTAAATCTTGCAAGAACGCCGCAGCATGGGCACCGTAAATAATCCGGTGGTCAGAAGTAATATTGACTTGCATTTGTTGCCGCACGCCAAATAAACCGTCGGGTGTTGCTACTACTTGCGGACGAGATGCCCCGATCGCTAAAATTGAACCTTGTCCAGGCGGTAAAATCGCATCAAATTTATCTACGCCAAACATCCCCAAATTGGACAGGGTAAAAGTTCCACTGTTATATTCTTGAGGCTGTAATTGTTTTGCCCTGGCACGTTCTACCAAAGACTTCCAAGTACGCGACAGAGAATATATATCCACTGCATCTGCATTTTGCAGCACAGGTGTAATCAATCCGCCATCATCCATCGCTACTGCTACGGAAATGTTGATATCAGAATGATAAACAATACCTTGGTCTGAGTAGCTAGCATTTAACAATGGGTGTTTTTGCAATGTCACTGCTACAGCTTTCGCCAGTAGCGCTGTCATTGTCACGCCTTTGGATTTAATTTGTTTATAAAGTTTGTCTAACCCATCAGTGGTAATTGTATAACCGACACGGAAGACGGGCACGGATATGGTAGCTACCATGTTCCGCACTACGGCGTTTTGGAAGGTAGTTAAAGGTACGGTTTGACCAGGAACAGCCGCCGCCACGGGTGCAGGTACTGGTGTCCGAGGTGCTGGGGGTGCAACTGGGGCGCTGGTTGGTACAGGTGCGGGTGGAGCAACTGGGGCAGGTTGTTTACCCTTGTTAGACAATGCTTCTACATCTTCGGCGACAATGCGTCCGTGGGGGCCACTACCTTGGAGTGTAGTTAAATCAACTTTGAGTTCTTTAGCTAACTTGCGGGCACGGGGTGAAGCTACAAGCCTTCCTTCTTTGTGGTTAGACCCGTTTTGAGACGCTAAGGCAGGTGTTGCAACTGAGGCTGTGGCGGCAACTGGTTCAGGGGAAGAGGTAGGAGTAGCAGCCGCGCCGCCGGAATTGGCAAGAGATTTGGCCTGTTCAATTTCAGCTTCCGTTTCAGCGATGAAGGCGATCGCAGATCCTACCGGGGCAGTTTCACCAGCTTCAACTATGATATGGGCAAGAAAGCCTTCATAAAAGGTTTCTACATCCATATCTGCCTTATCTGACTCTACAACCACCACTGTTTCGCCTTTTTCCACTTTGTCCCCTGGCGATTTCACCCAGGAAACGATTTTGCCTTCTGTCATCGTGGAACTCAGCGCCGGCATAAATACTTCGTGAATGCTCATAGGGTGGTTTGGAAATCAATGGTTTATGGACTTTAACAGTTTTTATCAGATCGAATTGTATCTTGATGGGAGAGTTTTAGACTGTTTATATTTTAGGTTGGGCATTGGGAATTGGGCATCCCTTCGGCTTACCTCGGCTCCGGCTCCATCGAGCGACTGTGTACTGAGCGTAGTCGAAGTAAGTCGAGATACTCGGCACGAGTCGCTCAGGGCAAGTGGGCATTGGTCATTGGGCATTAGCTTTTGACTAATGACTAATAGGAACCTAAATATAACTTAGAGGTCTATAGGACTTGTATTTGATTTTTGAAAAAACTTAGTATACATCTGTTCCCTATTCCCTTGCTATTTATATTCCTCATAACCACTACTTAAGATACAAGAGCTTCTCGCGGATAGAGGATATGGGATGTAGTTCAATCTAGAATTCAAAATTGGTAATAAACCTATTTGAAATTCCTGTTTACTTTTATGTCGGCAAAGCTGAAATTCTTTTTGATTGTGATATTGAGTATCTCTGCTACGGCTGGTACTGGAGTTTATATTATTCAGCACCAGCAATCTGCACCGATTGTTGAGACTAGTGATGGGCAAACCCAGCAGATGGGAGCAATACATCAGTCTCAGGAAGTTGCAGCATTCTCAGAGCGTTCCGATTATCAAACTATACCTTTAGAAAAACTTAACTCATCTCTCCAAGGCAGTAATCCTACTACCCTTGCCCTGAATGCCTTTGAGGAGATAGCAGTGGGAGGAACGCGAAAGATCGAGGTAGTTTATCCGCAACCAAATCAGGCGTTAGTGACGATTACGCAAATCAAGCGGGGTAATAATTCAGTTGGGACGGTTAAATATCGAGCGGAGATGACAACCTTTGGGCGATCGCTTTTTATTAGCTCACCTCCAGTGTGGCAAATCGTTTGGGCTGGAGTGAGGAGTTAAAAGTTAGAAGTTAGAAGTTAGGAGTTAGAAGTTAGAAGTTAGAAGTTAGGAATTCCAACTCATAACTCATAACTCATAACTCATAACTCATAACTCATAACTCATAACTTATAACTCTCTAAATGTCACCGCGAATTTCTTCTACAACGCCATCGCGTAGAACGATTTCGACTTGCATTTTGCTAATCAGGTTATCACCGATTTCTACCCGGAAAAAGCCTTCCATTTGGAATTGGTTGACTTCTTGATCTTGCTGGAGAAACTGCACTTGCTGGAGGTTTTGCAGCAACTGATTTTTCTGCTCTAGAAATTCACTTTTCTTTTGATTGACTTGGAGTTGGATATTGTCAATTTGTTGGAGGGTCTGAGGCCCAGGTGGTTGCAGACTCTGCTTTTGAATTGCCGCGATCGCTCTTTGTCCTTCAACGTCTAGCTGTTGCAGTTGCTGATCGAGTTGATTGATCTGGGTTTGCAGCTGCTGTTGTACTTCCTCTTTCCAGAGGGGAGTCACAATAACTTTGACGTTAACGACGCGTTTCAGAAGCAAATTAGATTTGGAGACATCCATAAATATTTCACGTTCACTCTTTACAGTTAGCAGGTGGAATGATCAGGCAAACATGCCGTCAATAATATCGCGATAGCGTTCCGTGACGACATGTCGGCGAACTTTTAGTGTTTGTGTCATCAAGCCATTTTCGATAGAAAACGGTTCCAGGATGAGTTTAAACGTTCCGATGCGGTCATCCGGTCGATAGCCTGGGCGATTTTGGACTTCCCGATTCAATTCTTGGCGAAATAAATCCTGGATCATTCTACTCTCGAAGTCAATTTTTTGACTATCTGAGGAAGTCACCTGATCGCCCAGCGTATCCAGCGTTAGATTCTGACTTGCTGCCCATTTTTCTAAGGCTTCGACATTGGGGACAATTAAGGCTCCCAGGCTGCGCTGATCTTGGCCGATGAGCATAATTTGATCGATGTATGGCGATCGCAAACACGCATCTTCGATCGGCTGTGGCTCGATGTTTTCCCCGTTAGTCAATACAATCGTATCCTTCGCTCTGCCAGTCAGCACCAAGTCATCTTGTGGTGTCAGCCAACCCAAATCGCCGCTATCAAACCAACCTTCCGCGTCAATTGCTTTCGCTGTCGCTTCAGGATTTTGGTAATAGCCTTGCATAATCTGCGGGCCCCTCAACAATACTAAGCCTCGCTTCTCTATTGGTAAAGGCGCTTTTGTCTCAGGATCGACGATTTTAGCTTCTGTAGCCGGGAGTGGTAGCCCTGATGCGCCAATCAAATTCCGCCAAGGACGCCGTACATGGGTGACAGGAGAAGTTTCTGTCAAGCCATAGCCTTGTAAAATCTGGACGCCAATAATTTCAAAGAAATTATCTATGTGTCTAGGAAGCGCACCGCCGCCGCTAATCATCTGCTTAACTTGTCCCCCTGTGGCTTCCCGCACTTTGGCGTAAACCAGCCGTTCTCCCAAGGCATGGAGGGGTAATAAAGCCGCTGCTATTATCCTAGCTGCTAATCGTTCGATGCCTGAAGCATGAAGATTATTTAAATCTAGTCCCTGAGCAACTCGCCGCGCTCTAATATATTTTTCACTCATGCCCAATAAAGATTTAATTAGGCGTTGCTTTTTGGCTGGTTGTTCGCGGAACTGCTTTTGCACTCCTTCATAAATCGACTCCCACAGGCGGGGTACACCGACCATGTAATTGGGTTTAAATTGTCTCAAATCCCCTTTTACAGAGCGCAAGTTGGTATAAACTTGCGTACAACCTTGAGATAGTAGGTAATATTCAACAGTTCGTTCATAGCTGTGCCAAGAAGGCAAGATACTGAGAACTATATCACCCGCATTTGGTTGCAATACTGTGCCAAAAGTTATCACTTGGTGCATCAAGTTACTATAAGACAGCATTACACCCTTGGGTTTACCCGTAGTACCAGAGGTATAAATTAGAGTTGCCAGAGCGTTACGATTTTGCTTGACTGGCACAAAATTATGACTTTTCCCAATTTCGAGTAACTGTGAAAAGTTGAGTACCTTTAGGGTTTCGTCTGTTGGTGGTGCTTCATCGGAAAGCAAGATTACCACTTGAATTGGTAAATCTTTGAGGCGGTCTTGGAGTTTTTTAAGTGTTTTTAAATCCTCTACAACGATCGCTATACTGCCGCTATTCGCGATAATAAACAACAGTTCTTCTTTTTCCGCTTGAGAACTACGCACCGCATCAACGCCTCCAGCAGTCATGATGCCTTGATCGGCAATAAACCACCGAGGACTATTGTCAGCAATCAGGGAAATGCGATCGCCTACCTTTACTCCCAACGCCTGTAAACCAGCAGCAAATAGTTGCATTTGCTCTGCCAACTGGGTATAAGTAATCGCCACTTCGGGTTTACCGTGAGGATTGCGGAGAGCGACAACATCACCAAATCGTTGAGCTGCCAAAGGCCAAATTTCTGGTAGCGATTCCACATTTGTGTAATCTACCAACCGCTTTAATGCCTGCCGTTCTCGCTCACTGATGTTAGATAAAAAAGAAGACGCGGTTTGGGTTTTTGACATAACACCTTACTTAAAGATTTTAAACTGATTATTTTCCAGCTTATTTTGTTATTACGCTACAATATCCATCCTTATTATCCACATACCCTTCTGTGTATGATAATTCCAGGAATTCCACGTTTATATTTACAAAAATTTATGTTAAGGTTAATTTACATAGAGTGCAAGCAATGATTGTGTTTGCATCTAAGAACAGCGGTCGCCTATGTTTCACAGGAGATGATTACCTATGAATTTTATCGACGGCATAATGCTAACGTTGCTCAATATTGCTGCTTGCATAGCGTTACCGAAGATTTTAGCTATCCTTTTGGCCGATAAAACCAAACTTACTGAAACATTGGCGAATGGTTCCAAATTACAAGCAGCCAAAATTGAACTTACAAGTTTTCCTTATTGTACAGTTTACCCAGTAACAGGTAGTCAATACTGCAAATTCAGTCCTGATTTTTGTGCCAAGTGTTCTCCGAATTGATGGACTGTTTGTCAGTAAATTATATTTTAAAATTTAGGTGAGGTAGTTTATCTACCTCACCTAAATTTTGGTAACACAACTGACTTTAACGCAGCCTAATGTCTACCTATAAATAGCGCAAAACTCCATTCCCATTGAATATTCCCCGAATCAGAATTGATGTTGATCTATATGTGCCATTAATTCTGCGGCAACTTGCCGTTAAGGTAGCTCCAGTAACCCTAATATTCCGACAGGAAGCTGGATAACTACTAGAATCAGTGGGTGCTGCAAAAGCAGGATTAATAGGAATTGTAGCTATGATTGCACCACAAGCTGCCAGAGTCATTAAACGTGGTGAACGACTTAGCTTTGCAAGATAAGACATGAGTATTATCCTTTGATAAATTCAGTTTTATTGCCCTTCTTTTCCGTGAAAAAGGACAAGATAAATACTAGCACCAAATGTGTTAAATCATTAATTGGGAAAATTTAAAATATATCATTGTGAGTACAACATTCGCGTGGTGTCTCATAGAGAAGCATTCACAAAGATTTTAACAGTTTTAACTTTTGTTAAGGAGTTAGCTTACAAGTTTACTGATGCTTGAAGTAGGATGCCCTAGCAATCTTTTATATCTCTGAATAAAGAAAAATAAAATGATGATTTGGAATCTTTTTCAAAGCCTTGCTTTATCTCCAAAATCTAATTCAGTCTTATATTTTACTCATAAAATTAAGTATCACTTATGATTTTTACGCCGCTATTTACCTCCTGTTAAACGAATTGTATCAAACCTATAGCTTGTTTTAAAAACTTTGGTAGATATACAGCGAAGAAGTTGTATTTAAATCTATTTCTTTCGGCTCATTTTCATCCTCATTAGTATTTTTAAATAGGACTGTAAATGCACCAGCACCTAACCTGTCTTGAGGAAATATTCGATAACAAGGCATCGTCGTTAAATGCGATTGATATTTGGCTAAATTACTAATTTTTATCGCTTCAAATTGGGGAAAGCGTTCTAAAAACCATTCACAAACTTGCTCATTTTCTTCGGGCGAATATGTGCAAGTCATATAAGCAAGATAGCCTTGTGGTGAAACAATTTTAGCAGAGTTAGCTATAATGCGCTTTTGCCGATTTGCACTCTTGTTAATAGCAGTTGGGTGAAAACATCCGGGTGCTTTTTCACCTTTGGCAAGTAAAGATTGTCCAGTACACGGAGCATCTACTATGACTAGATTGCTAGAGCCGGGAAACATTTCGGCAAATATGCTCGAATCTCGATTAACCACTGCGTTAGGGCTAACCTGACAACGCTTCAAATTAGAAATTAGCATTCCTAGACGTTTGCCAATTACTTCATTACTGATGAGTAATTCAGGTTTTAAAGCTCTCCAAGCGAAGATACTTTTTCCTCCCGGTGCGGCACACATATCAAAAACTAAACGCACTGACTCAGGAATAGCTAACAAAGTAGTAGCTGCAAACACCGAAGAAAAATCTAAACAATAGAAATATCCTTTTTCATGCAAGGGATGCTTACCAGGTTTTTCTCCCAGAGATAAGCGGTCTATAAATTGTGGTTGCCAAGCTGTTGGTGTTTCCACTGCCAAAGGTGCAACATCTGGCTTTTCTTGACACCAAAGAATACTAGGTGAAAAAGGCTGAGGATTTATTAAAGCCTCAATAAATTTTTCTTGTTCATCTAGATTAGCGAACAAACGCCGCGAGACTTTAAGTAATAAATTAGAAGGTTTTTCCATGTAGATAATGAGTTATCAATTACGAATTACGAATTAGGTTGCCGAGCGAAGCCGAGGTACGAATTACGAATTAGTACGTTGTATCTAAATCAAAATCAAACTGTTACACAAGAACAATGTAATTAAGGCTTTTGGCTTCATACTCAAAATATAATGACCGCCATTGGGAACGCAATGGCCAAGCTACCCCACTGCACCGGAGAAGGTCATGTTTTTAGATAGTTTTCAGGACAAATTACGCAAACAAGCACAATTATGGAGGGATGAAGGATTAATTAGTTCTTCGCAGTATGAGCAGATAGCAGAACGTTATCAATTTAAAAACCTGGAAGCTGCTGCACGCGATCGCAACAAAGCGATCGCGATCGCAATCGGTAGCATACTTTTATGCTTAGGCATAATTACCTTTGTATCAGGAAACTGGCAAGGAGGATCGCGAGAAGTCAAATTTATTCTGATGATGAGTTTGTTTTTTGCGATCGCCATCACTGGATTTTACAGCTGGAGGCCACCTGAAGGAAAGAAACCAGAACGAAGCAAACGCCTACTAGGAGAGGGGTTACTAATTTTAAGCGCCTTCATCTTCGGTGCAAATTTACTGCTGATGGCCCAGATGTTCAATATCATCGGTTCAGCTTCCCAACTGTTTCTCGCCTGGGGATTTGGTGTTGTAGTCATGGCCTTCAGTTTGTCCTTGAATTCTTTAGGAATTCTGTCAATTGTCCTTGTGGAAATCGGCTACTGGACTGGACTAGAAGACTTATGGTACGCTTCAGGTGAGCTAACTTGGTCGCGGCTAGTAGTGCAGCATTTGCCTTTGTTAGCATGGCTGGTATTTGTACCCTTAGCCTACTTCTGTCGTTCCCGTTGGATTTTTGGTCTAGCAGCCTTTGTTTTTGCTAGTTCCTTACAAGCTAACCTTAATCCTCTGCCACTGCTAAATTATGCTGATATAGCCCCTTGGGTGGCATCTTTTGCTTTTACACTGCCACCTGCATTATTCTGGAGTTACGATGATTTACTCTTTCCAACCATAAATTACAGATTGTTTCAATCTCTAGCCCGTAATTTAGCGTTGTTAAGCTTTGGCATCGTCTTTTACGTTTTGTCTTTTCGTTGGGTCTGGGAATCTCCTGATTATAGTTTTAATCAGCCAACGAATTTGACAAACTTATTTGAGTCTCTGCCGATCATTGATTTGGGGATTCTCAGCGGCTTGGCGGTTTTACAATGGTTGTTTCTACTGCGCCAAAGAAATAACCCTCCGCGCCGGGAAGTGATTTTCACAACTGCTGTCATTAGTACATTTCTTGTCTTTATTGCAATAGTACCTTTTTGGCATCAAACTATCAGCCGGATTGATGAACTTGGCATTTTTATTTTCAATGTACTTCTTGCAACATTAGCCTGGGGACTAATTCAAGAAGGATTGAAATTAAGCAACAGAAGTTCCTTCTGGGGCGGTATGCTGTTAGTAACACTGCAAATTATCAGTCGCGTGCAGGAGTACGACACCGACTTACTTTTTAAGTCGCTAGTCTATGTCCTGTGCGGTTCTGCTTTAATTAGCGCTGGACTCTGGTTTGAACGCCGCCTACCCGGTGGTAGCTCTGCAAGTAAAAAGTAGGGCAAAAGATGAAAGAATTCAGGAGTCAGAATTCAGGAGTCAGAATTCAGGAAAAGTTCACTTAATTTAAAATTGAATGATTCCCAACTCCTAACTCCTAACTCCTAACTAAAAATCTCTGTGCGTCAAAGTTTTTAAAGTTTCTCTGCGTCAGTCCTAATCTCATTACTTTTAACCTCCTCAAGACCTCTGCTTTGTAGGACTACGCTCATGAATAATACTTCTTCTGAATCTAAGAATAAACCCTTGTCTCCTGAAGCCGAATTTTCCAGTAAGGTGACTTTTCGGGATTACTTGATTGCTACTGAACAAAAATCGAATAAGCCCTTGCCTTTTTGGCGGTTACTAGCTCCCCTGGCGCTGCAAACAGGGCTAATTATGGCAGTACCAGCCCAAGCAGTTTATACAGACGTAACAGGTAAGACGGTGATTTTACAAACCGTACCTGTAGACCCTAACAATGCGATCGAAGGTAACACCTTAGCGTTAGATTACAACATCTCTCGTACCTCAAATTTGAGCAGATTACCTGGCTGGCAAACATTAGTCAGCAAAGGTCGTGGAAGCGGCAGGAGATTGCCTGAAGGAACTAATATTTACGTGACTTTGCAAGAGCAATTCTCTACTGGGCGCGGTGTTCCGAGAGCTTGGAGACCGTTACGAGTAAGTAGCGATCGCCCCACAACTCTTAGAGCCAATCAGGCAGCCTTAAAAGGTGTTTATCAGGATGGTTCCGTTAACTACGGCTTAGAAACATATTACATCCCAGAAAACCAACGGCAGCAGATTCGGAACGACTTACAAGCCCAACGCGCCCGCAGAGGACAAGTACCACCTATTGTGGTCAAGGCGAAAGTAGATCCACAAGGTAAGGCTGTGCCAGTTAGTATGTGGGTGCGCGATCGCAACTATCGTTTTTAAGCTGTTAAGCAAATAAACAGTGCATATTTACACCACGCCAGTTTGGTCTTTGAAATTCTGAGCGCCGACTTCCGACGCTCAGAATTTTCTGTTTGTCATTAGATATTTGCTGAAAAAGAATATAGAGACGTAGTAATGCTACGTCTCTACAAAGGTTCTATAACAAGCATATTTATTTTCATCGGATGTCTTATATATCGCCCACATTTAAAATAAAATAGCACTTGATTATGGCAGAGACTCAAAGCAGTATATTTAGAGTAAGATTATCAGCAAGTTTTATTTGCTGATAATATATGATTTTTCGGGGATTAAGTCAAAAAGCAAGGCTACTATTTACTATATTTTTAACGCTAGTGTTCATTGCAGTAATTGCGTTGTGGCAACTTTCTCCAACACAAGCCCAGCTAGTACAGAAAGAAAGTAATTACGCAATACATATTCAACAAAACTTTAATCAATCTGCTTTTTATCCCATTGCCCAAATTCCATCTACAAACCTTTATAAACCTATTGGCGATTGGGTAGGAAGATTAATTTTACCAACGAAACAGCAATTACAAGATGGTTTAGATTGGGTATGGATGGAAGTACAATATGCACCACCTACAGCACAAAATTTGGTAGGTAAAATTGTACGTTTGGAGTGGAAAAAGAATAAAAATTTGCTGGCTTTGGAACGAGTTGTAACGCGAGATATAAATTTCACTCCTGAAGTAATTAAAAGTCAAAAACAAGGAAATATTCATCCTTTTCGACTAAATGGAGTTCGTCATATAGGGATTTTACGCTCTTTAGCTGGTGCAAATCCTGATGATGAAACAATTGTTGTTTTAGATTCAAGTACAATCATTGATGCAAATAAAGAAAAATCTATTTTGCAAATTGAACGCGAACCTATTTTGGCAACTGGTAGATTTTATGGGTTGGTAAAAATAATTAAACCGATTGAATCTCAATATAAAACTACTTTATCTCCAGAACCAAAGCAGTATAACGATTATTTTTTGGTAAAGCATTATAATCCTAATGCAAATAAATTTAATGGTCTTGAAGAAACTATTCGTATTCCCCAACAAGTAATAGATTCGCGAAATTTTGCTCCTTCAAGTTCGCAGCAAATCGAGCGATCGTCTGCGGGTGAAGATGGGTGGTATATTTATGGCGCTGCCGATACAAAGGGCGTATTTACGGTACGCGCACTTGCGCCTCGTTCTCTGTTGCAAATTCAACCCCGTCAAATTATTACTGGTAAGGAATTAGGTCTAAATTACATCCAAGATGTAAATTGGCAAAATACTGAGAAAAATAAAGGTAAATTCAATACTGTATTATTAAAACCTGGAAAAATACAAAATTCACTTAATCAATCTATATCAACATGGCAAGAAGGCAATAAAGCTATTGTCCTACACCTATTTGGTGGAATTGGCGGACGTAAAGCTGAACCACTGGGAGTACCTTATACTATTACTGGACATTTTGCTTTTGGAATTGCAGAAGTTGTCCGCGACGAGTTTACTAACGAATTACGCTTCGAGACTAAATACCACCAAATTTATGCCCATAACCCCGATGGAATTATTGCCGGAACGCATACATGGGCTGATTATATGGGTAATTTACAACGTGGTTGGCTGGCAACACGTCCAGTATCAGATATTCTGATCAAATTCGACCCTGTAACGCAGGATTATGATTTTGATGGTGTCAAACTTTCGCCTTTAGAACAATTCCAGCAACAATTACAGGTAACAATGGCACGTTATCGGGTTGGTGATGGAACTGGTGGCGCAATAGTCTCACCTGCTACCTCATGCGTCCAAGACGCAAGCCAAGCACTTTATGCGGCAATACTGGCAATTAAAAACCAAGTTGCTACAACTCCTCAAATTCAAACTTGGATACGCGCCAACCCCAATCACCCGCAAACATTACGCTTTCAGCAGCTAGTTAAATTAGGTCAATCTTTAGAACAACAGTTAGCACCCTTGGGTATAGTTCGTGCTGATTGGCAAAGTCAAGCAGGTATACTTGCAGGTACGGGCAGAGGAAAAACGACGGAACCATTTCAAGATCGTAGTATTTGGGCTGGTTTGACAACATGGCGAACAATAATGCCAAGACTTGCACACGACGACCTAGCTGCAATATTTTTAAAACATGGTGCAACTATGCAAGTATTGCGAACCAATCAAGTTGGTGGTTGGGAATCTAATATTACACCCATTGCCCCAACAGCACTTTTAGGACAAATTAAGATTCCTTTTACCAATATTTCACCACTTTCAATTCTTTTAAATCGCGTTTTAGCGTCCTTAGTAGTTCCGAGGTTCAAAGATTGGTTAGTTATTGTTGTACTGTTGATAATTTATAGTATTCTTGCTCTACCTTATGGTTGGAAATTTGGATTTTTACAGATAGAACTTTGGTCTGCAAATTGGACTAATAAATGCTTGTTGATATTACGTTGCTTATTTTTACCTGCAATTATGGAAGAACTCTTTTTTCGCGTTTTTTTGCTTCCTCATCCTAGCGAAATTACCAGTTGGTTCCAATGGTCTTTGTGGGCAATAGTGAGTTTATTATTATTTATTTTTTATCATCCCTTGAATGCTAAAACATTTTTTAAAGCTGGAATTACCACATTTTTTAATCGTGTTTTTCTTGTTTTAGCTGCATTTTTGGGAATTATCTGTACTGTTGGATATACCCTCACAGGATCTTTGTTTGTGATCGTTTTAATTCACTGGGTTGTAGTAGTAGTTTGGTTAATTGTTTTTGGAGGAATCAGAAAATTAGATAATAATCAAAAAATTCAGAACGCTAAGGTTTAAGGAGGTAGGGGGCAGGAGTTAATAATGCTTGGTTAAGGCTAAAACTTGATGCCTTTATTTAGCACCAATAAATCTAGGACAACCTTCCTCAGCCCCCTTTTTATTAGCGATCGCACTACCACTAGTATTGAGCAACACACTGCTAAGGCACAATCAACACTGGGCAAGGGGAAAGGTTAATCACACGAGTGGTAACACTATCATCTGCTCCCTCTTCAGTCAAACCTAGCCCCCGGCAGCCCATGATAATTAAATCTGCCCCAATTTCATCAGCGACATCGCAGATCGTAAAAGCTGGTTTGCCTTGCCTTTCTAAGGTTTCAGATTGAATTCCTTGTTCAGAAAATAAAGATTGGGCATTTTCCAGCAGTTTCGCAACTACCTCTGGCGACACCATCGGATCGGCACTAGGCGCGTCTGGAGGTGGTTCTTCTACCACAGACAGCAGCACCAAGCGACTGCTGTACTTTTTAACTACGTTGGTAACAACGTCAGCAGCTTCCCGCGTTTCCCGGCTTTGATCGATAGGAAATAGTACTGTCTTAAATATATCTGTCACTTGGGTACCCCTGACTCCGGTAAAATCTTGATGGTTCTACTTTCAAAACAATAACAAAAAGGCAATCAGGAGAGTTTGGTGTGTCCAAAAAAAGTTTAGCAAGTTTATCTTCGGCTGATATCTCTGGGAAACGTGCCTTAGTGCGGGTTGACTTTAACGTGCCTGTGGACGATCAAGGCAACATTACCGACGATACTCGCATTCGCGCCGCTCTACCAACCATCCAAGATTTGACGCAGAAGGGAGCTAAGGTCATTCTCGCCAGCCATTTTGGTCGTCCCAAGGGTGTGGATGACAAATTACGCCTAACTCCCGTTGCCAAGCGTCTGTCTGAGTTACTGGGGCAAGAAGTCATTAAAACTGATGATTCCATTGGCGATGAAGTTGCAGCTAAAGTTGGCGCGTTGCAAAATGGCCAAGTGCTGTTACTCGAAAATGTCCGTTTTTACAAAGAAGAAGAGAAGAACGACCCAGAATTTGCGAAAAAATTGGCAGCTAATGCTGATTTTTATGTAAATGATGCTTTTGGTACTGCACACCGCGCCCATGCTTCTACTGAAGGTGTGACTAAATTCCTCAGCCCTTCTGTGGCTGGATATTTGGTTGAGAAGGAATTGCAATATCTGCAAAACGCCATTGAAAATCCCCAACGTCCTTTAGCGGCAATTATTGGTGGTTCCAAAGTTTCTAGCAAAATTGGCGTAATTGAAACACTGCTGGAGAAGTGCGACAAGCTGATCATCGGTGGTGGGATGATTTTCACCTTCTACAAAGCCCGTGGTTTGAATGTTGGTAAGTCGTTGGTAGAAGAAGACAAGCTAGAACTAGCGAAGTCTTTGGAAGCTAAGGCTAAAGAACGGGGCGTTGCTTTATTGCTTCCCACAGATGTGGTATTGGCAGATAATTTTGCCCCTGATGCCAATTCTCAAACCGTTAGCATTGAAAACATCCCCGATGGTTGGATGGGTTTGGATATTGGGCCAGACTCGGTGAAATTTTTCCAAGAAGCTCTTGCAGATACCAAAACGGTAATTTGGAACGGGCCAATGGGTGTGTTTGAGTTTGATAAGTTTGCGAAAGGTACGGAAGCGATCGCTCATACCCTCGCTGAAATCGGTAAAACTGGCACAACTACCATCATCGGCGGTGGCGATTCAGTAGCGGCTGTGGAAAAAGTTGGTTTAGCCGACCAAATGAGCCACATCTCCACCGGCGGCGGCGCTAGCTTGGAGTTACTTGAAGGCAAGGTATTGCCTGGAATTGCAGCTTTAGATGATGCGTAATTAGGAATTGGGGAAGGGAATAGGGTACAGGTTACAGGTTATTCCCTATTACCTGTCACCTGTCACCTTTTCCCAATACCTAAGTCACTACATAAGAAAAATATATGCAACCTAAATGGCTGGAATGGGGACAGAAGTTACAAGCGATCGCTCAAAATGGGTTGACTTATTCTGAGGGTGTCTACGATATAGAACGTTACAAACAATTACGAGCGATCGCCACGGAAATTATGGCGAGTTACTCAAATGTAGAACACACTTATGTCCTCGATTTATTTAGCCGTGAAGTCGGATATGCAACTCCTAAAGTTGATGTGCGAGGAGCAATTTTTCGTGACGATACTATATTGTTAGTCAAGGAACGGGTAGACGGCTGCTGGACTTTGCCTGGTGGATGGGCTGATGTTGGCGAGTCTGCCAGTGAGGCAGTTGTGAAAGAAGTATACGAAGAATCGGGATATCAAGCACGCGCTATCAAACTTTTAGCAGTTTATGACAGAGACAAACAGGGACATCCACCATTACCTTTTTATGTCTACAAGCTGTTTTTTCACTGCGAACTTATTGGTGGTTCTCCATCATCAAGTATTGAAACTGAAGAAGTAGGTTTTTTCCGTGAAGATGCGTTACCAGTACTTTCCATCGGACGTGTGACACCAGCGCAAATCACGCGACTTTTCCAGCATTACCGCCAACCAGCTTTACCAACAGACTTTGATTAAATATCTCTGCATTACAAAAATTGGCATACAGAATTCATGGTTTATTCTGACTCCTGAGTTCTGAATTCGGACTCATAAAATAACCCGGACTTGTAAATAGTCTCTTGTCGGGTAAGGGGGACACGTTACCGTGTTCCCCTAGCTAGGAAGAAAAGTATCCTTGAATCTGCCCTCTGATGTCAGTACTTTTTTAAGTTGACAACGTTCTTATGCAAAACTGACTTGTAACGTATAAGAAAGAGGGTTAAAGCCGCTACCAGAGAAAGTTCCGCCATCTTGAGGCAAGAAAGGAAAGTCACTCACTGAGATGGAGTACGTACCTGCACCCAGAAAACTGGTGATTAATGACGAATTGCCACCGCCACCATCGTCGTTACTGGTCACTAACTTCCCAGCACTGTTAAACAGTCCGAGAACTGTATCTCCCGATGTCACTGTCCTGATAGTGACAGTTCCTGGATTTGCTAAAGAAAATGTAAAAAAGTCGAAACCAGGACTACTCCCCGGTTGAACTGTTGTTAACTGGCCTGAAAGATTAACGTTTGAGCCTGATGATAAGGAACCTAACCCTTCAGCGCTGCCCAGTGTACCGTTTGTAGCTTCTCCAGCATTTTCCCGCTCATAGAACAAGAAGTCATCACTATCAAGTCTGAGATTGTTTCTCCCCTGCACAACACCTATGATCTCATCTTGCTCTCCTGTTGGTTTGTCTAAGAATATTCGTGTGCTGCTTCCAACAACTTGCAGGCGGTAGTTCTGTGGAGATCCTTTGAGTTCAATTCGATCTTGGCTAGAGTCGAAGTCAAAAATAGTAGCCAAGTCCCCAAAACCAGGACTTGTAGTGGTGGTATCGTCGTAGAAAACATTTTCAGCGTCGCCCAGGATAAATCTATCTACCCCAGCCCCGCCAGTCAACTGATCAGTTTCCCCTAATCCAGGTGGAAGCGCACTACCAGGCCAAACACCGATGAGGATATCGTTTCCAGACCCGCCATTGAGTTCGTCATTGCCGGGTCCGCCTTGTAGACTATCATCGCCGTCGCCACCATTGAGGATATCATTGCCGAAACCACCGTCTAGCGTGTCATTTGCCGGAGTCCCATCTATCGTTTCAGAAGCTGCAGTGCCGGATTTAAATGCCATATTATCTCTCCTGAGTTTCTCACTAATACGTAAGTTCAGCCTCAGTCAAAGAACTATTCATTGTAGATTACTTGCCATTTAAGTAATCTCTAAGTTAGAAAACATTAATTATTTGGTTAGGAACTTCTAAAGAAAAAAATATCCAACTATTTGTTGTAGGCTGACCCGAAAAGCCCATATTTGGTTGCGGGCGAACGAGACGCCTACTCCACAAAATTAGATAATCAATTTTCTGAAAATTCTTTAATTGATGATTACCCAAATGGTAAGTAATTAGCTGAAATATTTTGGTTCTTTTTTGAAATTTTTTTGAACCTACGTTGTACTTACATGCATATCATGAAGTACAAGGTTACATCAACATCTTTAACAAATCTTAAAAATGCAATAAATGCGATTGATTAAGACATGAAAAAATAGGTGTTAAATTTAATTAAATATTGTTTAAAACTACTGTTCTTTTTGGTGAACGTTGCGAGATTTTTCAGATGAAGGTGGTATCGTTGTTAAGTTAAGTTTCAACATCAGATTTTATATAGTTATTTGGGATCGGAAAATTAGGTTTTTGTGCCAGTCCTGTGTATTTTTGCTTGCATTGGGATGCTTCCCATAAATTTTATCGAAACAGAATTCAGGAGTCAGAAGTCAGAATGGGCTAAACGCCCCGCTACCGCTAACAGCATGAATTCTGTGCGACTAGCGGACTTCGGCGTGAGCGCTCAATCGAACGCTGAATAGATGGGTTTAAGACCCCACCAAATCGTAGATTTGGTGGTGCAACAATTGAGTGGCGGGTCTGAATCCCTCACTCAAAGATTGCTGAATTCTCCATTCTTCTTCAATTAACGTAGAGACACTCCACTCCAGATAGATGCAGAGGATGACTCTCTACTAAGGCGTTGTCTCCTGCGTTGGTGTCGGTGTAGGAGTGGCGGTTTCTGTGGGAGTCGGTGTAGGAGTTGGTGTGGGCGTGGGCGTAGGAGTTGGTGTAGGCGTGGATGTTTCCGTGGGCGTGGGTGTTTCTGTGGGTGTGGGTGTTGGTGGTGGGGGAACTGTGGGATTTTCCGCTGTAATAGTGAGTTGATAATCTACTGGTTTCGTTGCTGTGGAAACTACAACAAACTCATAAAATCCATTTTCTGGTAATTTAGTTGACAAACTACGCTTGCTAGAATCTTCTAAAAATCGAATTTTGCCAGAGGGTGAATAGACTGATAACAAAACTTGGGAATTTGCTTCTAGCTTCAAGTCTAGAGATTGGTCTTTGGCAAGTCCAGCAATGAATACTTTACCACCACCAGGTTGGAGAGTACTGCTGACTGTTTTGCCAGTAGCCCCAGGATCGAAGACAAGTTTCTGGAAAGCGCTACCAGCAAGGATTGCACTGAGTCGATCGCTAACAAATCCATACCAAACTTGTCCAATGGGCTGACCTTGAAAACTTTTACCCCGCTGCTCAGGAAATACACTTAAAAAAGCAGTATCTCCCAAATCATATAAAGAACGACTACCAACGTTGATTTTGTTGACTTGCGCTTTCCAGCGATCGCGTTCAGCAGTTGTGTAAGTTCCTAGTTTTTGGCGGGCATTATTACTCAGTGGTGCAAGCTTTTCTAGTAATTCCGAAGCTGTTTTATCCCATTCTGCGCGCAAACTCTCATCTTCAGGGCCATTGCTGAGAGTACGTCCCCGTAAACTGGGATTTCTATCCCAAAAAACTTGATTCACTAAGTTTACGTAGAAGTTAGAGTCAATACCCAACTGTTGACGGCGATCGCTTAATCTTTCTTTGCGTTCTCGTTCTGCTGGCGAATATTGCGCTAGAGGATCGGTTGGTTGTTCGCTGGTTGGAATGGGGCTGGCTGTAGGATTAGGATCGACTTGCCCGACATCTCGTCTGCCATTCAATCCCCACCAAATTAATCCCACACTACCAGCAACTAGCGCCGCCACAAGAAAGGTTTTTGTTGGTGTCCACCAGGAAGAAGAGGGGGAAGATGAGGGATATGAGGGATATGGAGGGGTTGGGGAAGGTGGGGGAGGTGGGGAGACGGCGACGGTGGCGGCTGTGGGTTGTGGTGGAGTGGGATATTGAGTTGGCGGATAGTTTGCTGGGGGTGAGTTGAGGGCTTGGAGTACTTGACGGGCTGATTGATAGCGATCGCTTGGTCTGGCAGATAGCATTTTATCTAATACCTGTGCCAAATCTTGACTCAGATTAACTTCCCGTCGCCATTGCCAACTGAGAGTATAGGTATCAATTAGTTCTTGGGGTTGTTTCCCTGTTAGTAAAACCAACATTGTTGCAGCCATTGCATACAAGTCGCTGTGGGGAGATACTAACCCAGTTTGCATTTGTTCTGGGGGCGCAAATCCGATTTTACCTAATAAAGTTGGTGCTGGCGGAGGTGCAACCATACCGGGTTGGTAATATTCGGAAGCCACAGTTGCTACTACTTGTTTGACACCGCCAAAATCAATTAAAACTGGCAGTTTGTCAACAGTGCGAAGCATTAAGTTATCTGGAGAAATATCTCGATGAATTACTCCTAGTGAGTGGATGTATTCCAACACTGGCAAAATTGAAAAGAATAATTGGCGTATTTCTGCCTCTGTAAAGCGCAAACCCTGTTGTATCCGGGCATTTAACAAAGAATTGTAAGTTTCCCCTTCTACATAATCTTGCACCAAAAACAGATATTCTTTGCCCCCTAAATTTAGCCGTAGCAGTTCTCGGAACCGGGGAATTTGGGGATGTTGCAGTTTATAAAGAACACTTGCTTCTCTCTCGAAGAGTTCTTCAGCTTTTTGGACAACGTAAGCGGTTTGAACTTGGGGGGAAAATTCTTTTAAAACGCAAAGTTCGCGGAAACGGTTGACATCTTCAGCTAAATAAGTGCGTCCAAAGCCACCTTGGCCAATTTGACGCACGATCACATAGCGATCGCCTAAAGTCAGTCCCGGTTGTATACCATAACTCATGGGTGTATCCAACAAATTTTCGCCACACTGGAGACAAAAACGACTACCTGGGGAATTTTCATGTCCTTTAGAACAATAGATTGAATTCATTGGAAAGTTAGGAGTTAGGAGTTAATAATAACAAGGAGTAGCGAGTAGCATTTTCTACTTGATTTAACTACACTACTCCGGGTCTGAAACCGTGGTCTATAAAGAAAATTGCCCTAATTCATAACCCATAACTCCTAACTTCTAACTCCTCACTCCTAACTTTATCTTTGTACTTTACTGACTCGATCGGCTGCGATCGCATACCAAATTTGACCAAAAGTCTGTTGATTCAGTTTCTTCCGATCTCGATCGGGAAACAAGCGATCGAATTTTTCATTTGTGTCTTTGGTCAACTGATCGATTGTATAGTTCCCCAACTGCCCCGATCGCGCTTGTTGTCTCCATGTATCGTAATCTTTTTGACTATAGTTCCCTAATTTCCGACGAGCTGCTGTACTGAGGTCAGCCTGTTCTAGTTTATCCAATAAATTATCAGCTATATCAGACCATTCATCTCGTAAACCCGCATCTTCAGGTTTAGATGTCAGGCTACGTCCTTTTAATTCTGGTTTTTTTGTATAAAATGAATCATCTACTGTGCGAATAAAAAATCCTTCAGTAATTTCTAACTCTTGACGACGACTGATAATTTTCTGGAGGTTGCTATTTTTTCCTTTGTCACCGGCTGGTTTTCCAGTTGGAAACTGTGGGATTTGCGGTAATGAAGGTAATGAAATTGATGGGATGGTGATTGAAGTTACGGCCCGAATGGCTGCATTTCCCGCCGCTAAAGTTAAGCCAACTAACGCCGTTACCCCTAAACTCATCATAAAAGGGCGAATCCAAACAGGGAAAGTTCTCGGTTTAGCAATCGCTTGCGTTTGCCTCTGGAATCTACTTATAACCGCACTGGCGCGTTGTCTTCCCGGAGCAACGACCATTGTCTTAATCTTGGTGGTAATATAATTGCCTGGAGATTTAGTTGCAGTTGGCGATGGTAAATCTCTGAGGATTTGCTCGGCTCGTTGGTAGCGATCGCTCGGTCTATAAGCCAGCATCTTTTTTAACACTGCTTCTAGTTTTGGACTAACTCGGATTTCCTTGCCCCATCCCCAAATTCCCTGATAGCTATCGTATAATTTCTGCGGTTCTTGACCTGTGAGCAACACTAATGTTGTCACCGCCAAAGAGTATAAATCACTACTAAAAAACGCCTTTCCCTGCCGTAGCTGTTCTTCTGGAGCGTAGCCTTTTTTACCCAGCAGAGTGTTATTTCCAACTAACTTAGTGCGCCAAAAACCCTGAGAAGCTGGTAATTGCTTAACGCCACCAAAATCAATTAGCACTGGCAAATTATCAGAACGCCGCCATATCAGATTATCGGGAGAGATATCACGGTGAATTACATCTCGTGAGTGGATGTATGATAATACAGGTAAAATCTGTTGTAGGAGAGTGATTACTTCCTCTTCACTAAAGGTTTTGCCTTGACTTTCACGCTGTTCTAATAACTGGTAGTAATTGTCACCATCCACATAATCTTGCACTAAAAAGAAAAAATCTTTACTGCCTATCTTCACTTGTAGCGAGGCGTGAAAATGCGGAATCTGTGGATGCTGGAGTTTTTTCAGGACATTCGCTTCTCTCTCAAATAACTCTTTAGCTTTTTGTAAATCTTGATTTTCTTGTACTTGGGGTGCAAATTCCTTCAGCACACAGGTTTGATGGGATTTATTGATATCTTCCGCCAAATAGGTGCGTCCAAAGCCGCCTTGTCCTAGATGACGGATAATTTGATAGCGATTATCCACAACCTGTCCCACAGCAAGAGGTAATGGTTCACCACAATGGGTGCAAAAGCGGTTACTACCATTATTTGTGTGTTGTTTACTGCAATAAAGCTGCATGGTGCTGAAGGATAAATTAAGGTTTTATTGAATGACTACAACGCGCATACCCTCATTTTCGGATATTCTACGAATTACGCGCAGCGTTAGCGATGCAGGAGCGTCATTACGAATTACGAACTTGTATTGAGCGCAGCCGAAATATTACGAATTATTTTAAACGGTGTTGGTTCTACTTCAGGATAAATAAGCAAGCGTCATGAACGGCAAATCAAGACAGCAGCAAGTAATTAAAGCATTTGAAGATTTTTTATCTACCCCCCTAGAAACTGTACTGCAAAGGCATCTCAACACTCAAACTTCGCCAGCTTTGAGTTTATTTCACGATGTGGCGGCGAATGTACCTGCCTACAAGGCGTTTTTAGCAGAAAGGGAAATTAATCCCGCGACTATTCAAACCTTAGAGGAGTTTCAAAAACTACCAGCGATCGCTAAACAAAATTATATACTGCGTTATCCTCTACCTGACTTGTGCCGTAACGGACAACTAGAAGCGTGCGACATGATAGCTGCTTCATCAGGTTCTAGTGGTAAACCGACATTTTGGCCTCGTTTTTTTACAGATGAACTCCAAATCGCCACACGCTTTGAACAGATTTTTCACGATAGTTTCTATTCAGATAGCAGACGTACCTTAGCAGTGATTTGTTTCACTTTAGGCACTTGGGTAGGTGGAATGTTTACTACTAATTGCTGTCGTTATCTTGCTAGCAAAGGTTATCTGATCACTGTAATTACTCCTGGTAACAACAAAGAAGAAATATTGCGAGTTGTCCAAGAACTTGGTTCAGGTTTTGAGCAAGTGGTGTTATTGGGATATCCGCCATTTTTGAAAGATGTCATTGATACTGGTATCGCTCGTGGTGTGGAGTGGCAGCAATATCAGATTAAATTAGTGATGGCGGGAGAAGTATTTAGTGAAGAATGGCGGAGTTTAGTTGGCGAAAGAGTTGGTTCGCGAAATCCTTGCTATGATTCTGCATCACTTTACGGCACTGCGGATGCGGGAGTTTTGGGTAATGAAACACCCCTAAGTATCTGCATTCGCCGCTTTTTGGCAGAAAATCCCGATGCAGCTAAAAGTCTATTTGGGGAATCGCGTTTACCCACGCTAGTACAATACGATCCTTGCAATCGCTTTTTTGAAGTTCAAGATGGCGGATTGCTGTTTTCGGGAGATAACGGTATTCCCTTAGTGCGTTATGACATTTTAGATACTGGTGGGATAATTAGTTATGATGCCATGCTGCAATTTTTAGCAGAATGGGGATTTAACCCGCTTGAAAATCTTCGTTCTGATACTCAAGAATCAGCTAGAGGTATTCATCAGCTACCTTTTGTGTATGTCTTCGGTCGTTCTAATTTTACAGTTTCTTACTTTGGTGCGAATATCTATCCCGAAAATGTAACGGTGGGATTAGAGCAACCAGTAATTCAAGAATGGGTTACAGGTAAATTTGTGTTACAGGTGAAAGAAGATGCTGACAAAAACCGATTTTTATCTGTAGTTGTGGAATTAGCAGTAGGGGTAGAGGGTAGTGAAGATCAAAGACTTGCGATCGCATCTTCTATTCTTTCACAACTGCTACGCCTAAATAGCGAGTTTGCTAATTATGTTCCGGCAGAATATCAAACACTACAAGTTACATTAGCGCCAATGGGTGATTTTGAATATTTCCCTATTGGGGTGAAACATCGTTATACGCGTAAATAGTACTGGGCGCAATGAATAATCAAACACAAGAAGACGCGATATCTGGTCAAAAAATTAAACGCATGGGTGTTCAAAAATATGTTGGACGAATTAAAGAATCCTTAAGGATTGTTCGACGACATAGTAGTTTTTATATTGGTCTTTATGGCCACAATTGAGTCAATTTCATGGAAAATTCTTATGAGTTAGTCACAGAATTATTGATATTAAGTCCTAATAAGCGTAAGTACTACCAGCAAGGAGAGAGAGCTATGAGGCCTATTCTATCTGCATCCTAGCCCTTTTTATAGCCCCGTAAGGGTCAAAACTTAATTACATAGGCGCAACCCTAGCCGTAGAGTATTACAAATGACAAATGACAAATGACAAATTAAGAATTACGAATTATCGGCAAATGTATAGTAAAAGTTGCCCCTTGATTTGATGTGCTGCTGGCGATAATACTGCCTTGATGAGCTTCAATAATCCGCTTAGAAATTGCTAACCCCAGACCATTGCCACTACCTTTGCGTGCGGGGTCTGTTGTATAAAATTGCTCAAAGATTCGGGGTAAATCACCCTCTTTTATCCCTTTCCCCTGGTCTTGAATTTGAATAATAGCTTGTTTTCCTTGAATGTATCCAGAAATAAATACTTGAGAGTTGGCTGGTGAGTGCTTAATCGCATTATCCAACAAATTGAAAATTGCCTGTAATAGCCGTTCTGGATCGCCCTGTATGATTAAGTTTTCTACATTCACCCGTGTAGAAATTCTCAGAGTTCGCATTCGCGGTTCTAGTGCATTGACAGCACGGTTAATCAATCCATCCAGCGAAATAGCTTGCTTTTCTAGTTCAGTAACTCCTGCTTCCAAACGCCCTAAATCCAGCAAGTCATGAATCAATCGTGATAAACGTTTGATTTCGCTTTCGATAGTTTGAAAAAAGCGATCGCGTAATTCTGGTTCTTCAGATGCTCCTGCTTTGAGTGCGTCTACTGTCACCTGAACGTTACTGATAGGGGTACGCAGTTCATGGGAAACATTGGCTAAAAACACCCGTCGCTCTTTGTCTAAGGAAGCTAACCGTTCACTCATCCGGTTGAGTTCTGCTGCCAATTGATCCAACTCATTGTTCTCATGCATCGTTAGCTTATCACCAAAATGACCGCCACCCAAGCGAATGGCAAAGTTCCGCATAATCTCAATTGGTTTTGAGAGACTGCGAGCAAAGCGACTGCTAATTAACGCACATAGTAGAATTGTTATTGCTAGCGTTCCCAAAATACTCCAAATTACCCTAGCAAACTGTCGCTGAAGCTGCTCCAAAGTCATAGACATTCGGATTACGCCCAACAATTGACCGTTACGCTCAATAGGTCTGGTAATGTAGAGGCGATCGCTATTTGATAAAACGCCTTTAGCAATTCCTTGCTTGACACGGTTTTGTAGAGCTTCCCGTATCCCCGGAACCTGAGACCAATCTTTAACCTGACTATCTAACCTTGGGTCAGAAGTGGCTAATAGACTGCCTTGTTGACTAAAAACACGTAGAGTTATAGTTTGTGGTGCGCCATATCGTTGCACCAGTACCTTTACTTGTTTAATATCTTTTTCTTCTAGTGCATCTGCAACACTTTCACTCAAGGCGATCGTCCAGTTATCCAAATCTACTTGTCGCGATCGCATGAAGTAATCATGGAACGACCAAAGGATATAACCTGCCATGAGTGACGTTCCAAAAGCTGTTAGCATCAGGTATGTGCCTAACAACTTGGCATAAATTGTATTTAATTTAATCCCAGGTATCCACCCTCTCATGAAGGCTGCTCCCCAGAACGACGACGCAATACTGCTTTGATGCGTGCTAGTAGTTCGCGGGTGTTGAAGGGCTTAGTAATATAATCATCTGCACCTGCTTCTAAACCCCAAATTTTATCAATATCCTCATCTTTAGCTGTGAGCATGACGATAGGTACATTGGAAAATGCTCGAATCCGCCAGCAAACTTCCATACCGTCAACTTCCGGTAACATAAGATCGAGCAAAATCACATCTGGTACTTGCTTGTGGAATTGTTTAATTGCACTATGTCCATCTGCGGCTGTTGTCACCGTGTAACCTTCTTTTTGGAGTGTATAGGTGAGACTGTCGCGCAGAGGTGCTTCATCATCTACAAGTAATACGTGTGGCATTTTTCATTCCAAATTAATTAACGTTATTTTTGTATAATTAAAATTTTCATATTTATGATGGATCTCTGACATCCTTCTTAAGGAAGTAAATTGTTAATTAGTAAGTATAAAAGCCTGAAAATATAAAAAAATTTA
The DNA here is from genome assembly GCF_034530635.1 of Nostoc sp. EspVER01. Lineage (NCBI taxonomy): Bacteria > Bacillati > Cyanobacteriota > Cyanophyceae > Nostocales > Nostocaceae > Nostoc > Nostoc sp. EspVER01. The sequence goes on along the minus strand of NZ_JAVRCS010000005.1, from coordinate 132,936 downwards.
AAAAAAACATTTTTTAAAGACTTTGAAGGAACTGTCGAAGATATCGAGACACGTGCAACAACAATTAGAACTTATGATGGTCGGCGGATTGTCATTCCTAACTCGGAATTATTTACTAATTCTGTGACTGTAAATACTGCCTTTGATAACCGACGATTAGAATACGATGTTGGCATTGGCTATAACGACGACATTGACCTAGCCAAGCAGTTAATGCTAGAGGCAATGCATAGCGTAGACGAGGTTTTAAAAGACCCGGCTCCTGATGTACTGGTGATGGAACTAGCCGAAAGCACTGTTAACATTTGGGTTCACTGGTGGATGAATCCACCACGACGGATAGACGATCTGCGATCGCGGGATAAAGTGATTACTGCAATTAAGAAAACGCTCGTTGCAAACGGCATTGATTTACCTTTCCCAACTCAACAAATTCTATTCCACAGACAGAAGAGACAGATGGAAACCGCTCACGTCAGCATGAAGGTTAGCCAGCAGGTAAAGGTGAAGTTGTTCACCCGCCAGTTCACCCGCCAGGGATTGTAAATCCCTGACTAATTGCTCAAGTCTACTTCAGTAGACTGAAAATTTTTGAGCTATTTAGTCCTCTTCAGAGGACTTTAGCTATGAGACAGGGATTTACAATCCCTGGCGGACGTGCTGGCGGACGTGCGGTTTCGCGTTAAGTTGACACAAGTGGGCGCAGCCTCACAAATAAATGGTGTAAGAAGTAAGAAGTTTTTACTTATTACTTATTACTTATTACTTATTACTCATTACTCATTACTTCTCCTCTGCTCCATCAAACGCCTTGAGCTTGTGAGAAATGCGGGATTAGTATGTCAGATTAAATCTGCTCTAAGTAGTTTCATCATGTCTTTATCTAATCTTTAATTTACCAATCAGTAATTATATGTAAGATGTATTGAGTAAGATGCAATTTCATATTTCTGAGATACATATACAAATAATTAGCTAATTTAAAACTAAAAAAATCGTTATAAATGTCTATTTTAAATGGATATAATTTGAATTTTTATATTAAAAGCCTGTTCTTTTAACACCATGTTTTACAGCCACCATGATGAGTTTAGATATTAAGAGTAGTCCAAAAAATTGGAGCGCAGTATAACATGAAGAATGCTTGGAGGCGTTGGATTACAACCGTTAATCTAGCTGCAATTGCACTAATGCCGACGGTGATATTTTTAGCATTCTCTCATCAGGCAACAGCAGACGATCCCGGAGCGTGTTACATGATAACTTCCTCTGGTAAAACCGTTGGATTGGGAAGGATTTGTGGCAATATCATAGCCGCACCTTCAGACAATAGAGTTTTTCGAGTCTCAATCAAACGCCGTTTTGGTGGAACTCCTGTGATTGATGTCACCTTCAACGACAAAAAAACCTTTGAAATGATTGTAGATACAGGTGCTAGTGGAACCATTATCACTCAAGATATGGCGAATACACTGAAACTCCAGGCTACAGGTACAATGCAAGCCCAAATTGCTGATGGTAGTGAAGTAAAATTCTCAACCAGTAAGGTAAAATCTATTACAGTAGGTGGAGTTACAGCCAATAATCTTCAAGTGGCGATCGCACCAAAAGCAAGCATCGGGCTACTAGGTCATGATTTCTTTGGCAACTATGATATTAAAATTCTGGAGAAAGAGGTAGAATTTCATCACCGCTAATGTTTGCAACTTCTTTAGATTTTTACTATTGAAATATCAAAAGGAATGTGAACCAAGGTACTCAGCACTCCTGAAGCAGCTTAAGAGCGTTATAGAATAGAAAGAAACCTTACATACATTACGCTGATTCAGCAGAATTGCCCATGACCACTTCTAAACGCCAATATCACATTACTACTTTCGGTTGTCAGATGAATAAAGCTGACTCAGAGCGCATGGCTGGCGTTTTGGAAGACATGGGCTTTGAGTGGTGTGAAGATCCGAATAATGCAGATGTGATTCTCTACAATACCTGCACCATTCGGGATAATGCTGAACAAAAGGTATATTCCTATCTTGGCAGACAAGCAAAGCGTAAACATGAACAGCCTGATTTAACCCTCATCGTTGCTGGTTGTGTTGCCCAACAAGAAGGAGAAGCGCTGTTGCGGCGAGTGCCAGAATTAGACTTGGTAATGGGGCCACAACACGCCAACCGTCTGAAAGATTTACTGGAGTCAGTATTTGAGGGCAACCAAGTTGTCGCAACCGAAGCAGTTCACATTATTGAAGATATCACCCAGCCGCGACGAGATAGTACAGTGACCGCTTGGGTGAATGTGATTTACGGCTGTAACGAACGCTGCACCTATTGCGTAGTTCCCAATGTGCGCGGTGTCGAACAATCTCGCGCGCCGTCAGCTATCCGGGCTGAAATGGAAGAATTAGGACGGCAAGGTTACAAAGAAATTACTCTACTCGGTCAAAATATTGATGCTTACGGCAGAGATTTACCTGGAGTGACAGCAGAAGGTAGGCATCTACACAACTTTACAGATTTACTTTATTACGTCCATGATGTGCCGGGGATTGAAAGATTAAGATTTGCTACTAGCCACCCTCGTTATTTTACTGAGAGATTAATTCAAGCTTGTGCTGAGTTACCCAAGGTGTGCGAACACTTTCACATTCCCTTTCAATCTGGGGATAACGAACTTTTAAAGGCGATGGCGCGGGGTTATACCCATGAGAAATATCGTCGAATTATCGATACCATTCGGCGGTATATGCCAGATGCTTCTATTAGTGCCGATGTAATAGTCGGTTTTCCTGGGGAAACAGAAGCACAGTTTGAAAATACCCTAAAACTGGTGGAAGATATTGGCTTTGATATGTTGAATACAGCAGCATATTCGCCACGTCCAGGGACACCAGCCGCTTTGTGGGACAATCAACTGAGTGAAGAAATTAAAAGCGATCGCCTGCAACGACTCAATCATCTGGGAAACTTGAAAGTAGCAGAGCGATCGCAACGTTACTTTGGACGCATTGAAGAAGTTTTAGTAGAAGATCAAAATCCTAAAGATTCAACCCAAGTGATGGGACGTACTGGTGGTAATCGTTTGACCTTTTTTAGCGGTGACATCAAAGAACTCAAAGGGCAGTTAGTAAAGGTAAAAATTACCGAAGTCCGACCTTTTAGTTTGACGGGTGAACCTGTTGAAGTGAGGCAAACTGTTTTGCACTAAGAAGCATTTGAAGATTATACCCCTGACTTATGATGAAGTTACCGCAAACGATTCCAGTTTTTATTTTTGGGGCTAGCTTGGCTGTAATTTCCCCTCAAGTTTGTGCTGCTTTCACTGTTCAACAAATAGCTATTCTTGCTCAAGCATCAAGCGATTTGCCAATGGTCAAATCGGCTGGGCTGTCCCCCGAAATGGGTGTGCCTTGGTCGAAAGCCGTAAAAATTGTTGACCCCTTTGAAGGGGAGTTTGTTGGAGTTTTCGATCGCAATTCATTAGGTGGCTATTTATTCCGTGAGGGTTCAACGCAAGTTATTAGTTTGTGGACACCTTCGAGTATTCGAGTACTCGTAACAGTAAATTCGGGTCAAGCAATGTCTTCTTTCTACACCGCCGGTCGTGTGTATCCCAGACCTGACTATCTTAGATTTGTAACGACTAAAAAAGTCGATAAGCTTTTGCTCAAGATCAGAGAAAAAGTTTATCAATTAGATGGTTCAACCGGCACATTTGCTGTCAGTAAAGAATTAGCCACTGCTTTGAAAAATGCTCCAGATGAGAACTTAGATATCAGATTAGTCTTAGAAGGAGGTCAAACTGTTGATAGCGAAATTGGTAAAGGGACGGTAAAAGCTTGGCGAATAATTTATTAAACTATTATAGACATTTAGACAATTTCGATCATGCTGATACTGCAAGTAATCTCCTATCCAATAAGCAATTTGTAGTGGAGCATGATCGCTGTCTTGGAGATGTAAATATTGTTTTTCAGACATTAATGATGCCAACTGAGTGTCTAAAGGCACCGATCTAAGATGTAACTTCATTGCAACTGCAAAAGCAGTTACTAACCGAAGCATTGCTTCCTTTTCTAATTTATCTTGTGGTGTTTTCTCTTTAACTATTATCGCAATTCCACGAGTTAAGTTACGCGATGTATTAACTAAAGCTCCCCATAGTTGACGACCTTCCCAAAATCTATCATGGTCTGTTGGAGGTAAAAGCTATCTTGCTATCAATAAAGCTGATAATATTAAAACTATTAAGGCGCGATCGCATTAGCTAGGCTACATATAAATAGGCAATCCTAACAGTGCAGACAAAGACAGAGAACTATTTGACGCAATCAAATTATTTCAATCAATTATTGCTGGTCGCAGTTCTGTTAATGGCCATAGATGAGTTTAATCTTTAAACTCTCTTCAACCAGCCAGTGGGTTAAAAAATTTATAGTTTCTGTCCTGCATAAATCGATCGCACTTCGCCATTACGTCGGATGACTGCTTCGCCATTACTGACATCTACTAGTGTCCAACCGCTTGAGCCGATACTTTCACCCATATTGATGCGGCGAGTCACGCCATCAATTTTAAACAAAGCGGCAGATTTGTTACCCAACTCTAGCAATCCCTCTAAGGTATTACTTGGAGCCACTGCGATCGCAGTTGCCGGATATACTTGTTCCTGGGTAATAGTTGGTTCTGACTCTGGTGCAAGTGCAGCACGCAATGGAACTACTGGTAATGCAGGCAGAGGTTTGGGTGTTTGGCGCACGGTAATGGGTGCAGTTTTTGCTGCCACCGGTTTGAGTTCGGCTCGTACAGCCGCAGCTAACATATTGACAGTTACAGGCTTGGCAGCTTGTCGGACTGTATTCAGGGCAGTTTTGACAACATTAGGTTGAGATACCCGTAACGCACTGGCAACTTGTGGTAGTGTAGGAGTCCCCGGAATGGCTGGAAGGGCGTAGCGCATTGGTGACGGCGCTTGATAAACGGGGACATAGATGCGCTCAACAACGCTTCCAGAACGATTGGGAGCTGGTGGTGTATTATTAGCTAGAAGTGGAAGTGCTGGTAGATTACCAGTTGCTTGTTGGCGACCAAGGCCTATTTGGTTAGTATTTGCCTGACTGGAGAATCCTGGATTGAAAGATTTTTGATTGCTTTTTGCTCCTTGCTTGTCTATAACAGCCAGCGCTTGGAGCATATAGTCAACTAACTCTGCCTCAATTTCTGTTTTTACGGGCAATCGTGACTGGGGTTGCGGCAATAGAAGCGCTGACTCAGGCAATTTATTATTTAAAAGATATACAACTCCAGACTGCACCAAGTAGATTGTACTAGCGATCGCCACGCCTAAAGTTGTTCCTACAATCAGCAGTTTGCCCAAAATCGAACTAGTTTTTTGACGCTTTCTACTAACTGATTTAACAGTAGAGGTGTCAAATACAACGGTACTCAATTGCTTGTGGTTATTTTGAGCAACTGACTGTACTCCTTGGTTCAAGGTGTTTGGTAAGATAATCTGTGGTATCGTAACTGTTTGCAGAGGCACGTATTCTGGAGGCGATTGGCGTTGAGCTTGGGCGGAAACTCCAGCAACAGAGTGGCTCGATCTGTTCTGACTACTGTGCCTAACAGTTTGAGAAGGCAGATTACCACTAGCATCCAGAATGTAGTCGATATCGGCAAAGAGTTCATCCATTAGGCCATCAGCATAGTTTTCTATCGACCAAGGCTCGTTGGTGATTAAGTCTTCTGATGGTTCTGGTACTATGAGACGGGTGCTGGCTTCTTGTAACATAGACGTTCTGGGTTGTTGCTTGGACGAGGAAACGCCACCCCTACTGCCTGGAAATTAGGATTATCAGAGGAGGCAGCAGGTAGAGGGCAGTTCTTATTGAAAAAAAAGTATGAATAAAAACTTTACTCTTAAGTGATTACCCTGATGAAAAAGAAGAATTGTATTGAGACGTGTGGGGCAAGATACAAACAGAGGAGCCGCTTTGCCTCTGGTCTTGCGCCAATCCTATGCAGTTGTGCGTGGGTTACTCCTGCGTGGTTGTTGAGCGTAGTCGAAACACTGCCTCCTAAATAATGAAACATCCAATCCCCCATCTGATTGAGATAAGTTGATTGAGTGTTGGTATTAAACTCAACTTTCATCTGGGGATTGTTGATGATGCCACGACTAATCTTTATGTCATCTATCATACCAATCTCTCTCCCTACTACTATACTCAGTCTTTATCAAGCTTGTGTTAAGCTAACGCTGGAAACTCTGACTGGCTCTTGCTTCTACGCAATTCTAGATATAATAATAAGGCGTTAATATCCGCTGGGTTTACACCACCTATACGTGCAGCTTGACCAAGGGTAAGTGGTTTTATGTGGGTCAGCTTTTCCCGTGCCTCTTTAGAAAGAGTATCAATTGTTGTGTAGTCTAAATCCCCAGGTAACTGGCGGTGAGCTTGGCGGGCAATTTGGTCAATTTGATTTTGTTGCCTAGCGAGATAGCCAGAATACTTGATGTCAATTTCTGCGCCTTCTTTCTCGGCCCGGTTGAGGTTGGGGTTTCCCAGTCCGAACCTGTCGAGGTCAACGTAATGTAATCCTGGACGGCGTAACAAGTCATTGAGGGTAATTGAACCTTTAATTGCTTGTTGGGTATCAGATGCGATCGCTATTCCAATTTCATCATGTTCTTTAACTCGTGTGGTTTGCAATCTTTGCTTTTCTGTGGTGATATTACCCTGTTTTTGAGTAAACATATCCCAGCGGCGATCGTCAATTAAACCAATCTCCCGTCCCAAGGGTGTCAGGCGTTGGTCGGCATTGTCAGAACGCAATAGCAATCGGTACTCTGACCTACTGGTGAGCATCCGGTAAGGTTCCCGTAGGTCTTTTGTACACAGGTCATCAACTAGCGTCCCAATGTAACTTTGCTCGCGGGCAAAGACAATCATTTCTTGAGAGCGAACGAATCGAGCGGCATTAATTCCCGCCACCAACCCTTGAGCAGCAGCTTCTTCATAACCTGTAGTGCCGTTAATTTGCCCAGCACAAAACAGCCCCGCAATCTTTTTAGTCATCAGTGTGGGGTAACACTGAGTTGCTGGTAAATAGTCATATTCCACTGCATAGGCAGGACGCAGCATCACACATTTTTCCAAACCGGGGAGAGTCCGCAACATTTGCAGCTGCAAATTTTCTGGCAACCCTGTAGAAAATCCTTGAATATAAAGTTCGGGTATATCCCTTCCTTCCGGTTCAATAAAGATTTGGTGGCTTTCCTTATCGGCAAAGCGCACAATCTTATCTTCAATACTGGGACAATAGCGCGGTCCCTTGGCTTCTACCCAACCGCCATAAACTGGTGACAGGTGCAAATTTTCCTGAATCAGGCGATGGGTTTCGGCGGTTGTACGGGTAATGTAGCAAGGCATCTGTTCCCGTTCTACCCACACATCTGGGTCAAAGCTAAACCAGCGCACATCTTCATCCCCTGGCTGGATGAGCATTTTACTATAATCTACCGATCGCTTATCTACCCGTGCTGGAGTTCCAGTTTTAAGTCTGCCGGTTTCAAATCCCAGACGATTTAGGGTTTGTGTCAATCCTTCCGCTGCAAATTCTCCAGCACGTCCAGCTGGCATTGATTTGTTACCAACCCAAATTTTGCCGCCTAGAAAGGTGCCGGTTGTCAAAATGACTGCTTTACATTGGAACCCTACACCAAAATAAGTTTCAACACCGATGACTTCACCGTTAGCACCCAGCACCAAATCTGTTGCCATACTTTCACGGATTGTCAAGTTTTCTTGGTTCTCGACAATATTTTTCATCACCGCTGCATATTCGCGCTTATCAGTCTGGGCGCGTAATGCCCAAACAGCAGGCCCCCGTGAAGAGTTGAGGATACGTTTTTGTAAGTAGGTGCGGTCTGCTACTTTACCAATTTCCCCGCCGAGTGCGTCTACCTCATGAGTCAACTGGGATTTGGCTGGGCCACCTACTGCTGGGTTACAAGGTTGCCAAGCGATTTTATCCAAATTGAGCGTCAATAACAGGGTACGACAACCGAGGCGTGCAGAGGCGAGAGCTGCTTCGCAACCGGAGTGACCTGCACCGACGACTATGACATCAAAAGCGTCTTGGAATTCAACGGAATTGTGCATGGTCATACTTACAGGATCGGCAAGCTTAGAGTTCTTTTCAATTTTAGCTGTTCCAGTGGTTTCATGGATGTAACTTTCTGATAAAAAAGTTATCAAACTTACTAGTACTCAATTAAAAGCAAGGTTCCATTTTTTAACTTTAGTAGGAAGTGAAAAATATTATTTTTTAAAAGTTGTGACAACATTCCGGTTTAGAGATCGCAGCTATTGTTCATATCGTTAGCCAATGTAAATTAATTTATAGTTGGTATATATTAGATATTTTCTCTAACTTGGATGAAACTATAGTTCAATACCGATAAATTATTTGTAGTTTTAATTTAGCAATAATAGATATTTCCTAAAAGCTTCTTGATTTTATTCTTTAAATTACCAAACAATTATTTAAAAATGAAACTCACCCTCAGAAATCAAAAAAATATTACTAGGTTTATTAGAAAGACAAGTTTCATCAGTATCGTTATATTGATGATTTTTGTATTAGTAGCTAGCAATGAAATTACCCACCACAAAGTTGCTATAACTGCTCAACCATTACAAGAATGCTTGAGTAATAATTCATTACTTTGTATGGATACCTCTAAAAATACAACATCAGAACCATTTATTCCCGATGCCAAATTAGATGCTAAAGAGCGTTTTTTATCTGCGATCGCTAGAAAATTACCCACAATTCCCCAGCCTGAGACTTATGAATATACTTTGCTGCGAAGCTATGGTGCAGTATTCGTAAATCCAGATATTGGGATTAAATTGCCACAAAAAAATATCTTTGTTAATGAACAAGAAACCAAAGAGTTTCAAGCTACTTTAACAATGGGTCATGTTGATGGTACTAACGACTGTTATTTACAAAAATCGGCGGCTGATGCTTTAAATAAAGCGCGAGTCCAGCAACAAATTCCGCTCAAATCTGGTTATGGATCTGGTGATTGTACTCGCACTTTCAATACTAATTTAAAATTTTGGAATAAATATGCTAACAATCAAGTCTTAGCAAAAGTTCAACAGGGGAAAGAAACAAAAATTCTCGGTTTAGTTGCCCCCCCTGGAACTTCACAACATCTCTGGGGATTAGCCATTGATTTACGCGTAGGTAGTAAAGAACAGAGAAAAGCTCTTAATCAAAATGGTTGGTTTCAAACTGTAGCAAACGATGTTCCACATTGGACTTATGTGGGTTTACCTGAAGATAATTTACCTTTATTTGGTTTTAAACAACAAGCTATTCGAGGCATTACTTATTGGATTACGCCGCTTTGATTGTTCAATATGATGAAAACTTGGGAATACTAACTTAAAAGATGTATTGTCAGGGATTTAGCTATGCCAAATGAAGGTGCTAACCAGGAGCAAGACTTCCTAATTAATTTATTAAGAGCGACTTATCAAAATCAGGAAGTATATCCAATTCTGCAACATAACTTAAGTAAACTCAATGATGATTTGGCTTTAATGCTGCGAAAATGGGTAAGCGATCGCTTTGCTAAAGAACCTGCCATTGCTATTAATTTAGCTAGAGTCATTATCAAACTGAGTACTATTATTCAAGAGTTTAAACAAGGGAACATTGCTAGTAATTTAGAAATTGTAATTGCAGGTTATGAAACAGTTTTGCAAGTTTGTACCCGTGAGGCTTTCCCCCAAGAATGGGATGTCGTCCAGAAAGCTTTAGTAATAGCTTATCAGCAACGCCAGCAAATTCTTTCCAGAACCATTGGGGAACTCCGGGAACAGACTATCCAAACCCAGACTCAAATCAATACATTAACTGAGCAATTACAAGAAGAGTTACAACAAGCAAAGCTGCAAGTCAATGACTTAAAAACAACAATTACAGAGTTGAAACAGAAAAAAGGTGATTCCGAATCAAGGATAGAGATAATATCTTTAATAGCTGAGTTCAAAGAGTTAAAGGAACGTCAGATTTGTGTAGAACAGTTTCCTACTACAGCTAACATTTCACCTAAAGCTGGGCAGTTCAATACAGCTATTTTTTATGATATTGAAAACTTAACAATGGGTAGAAACAACCCTAACTTAAATTTTTCTCTAAAAGAAATTCAAATAAATCTGGAAAACACTACCCTAGTTAATAAAATAGCTATCCAATGCGCTTATGCTGACTGGAGTGATTCTCGATTAAGGCCACTCAAGAATGAGATTCAAGAACTTGGCATCGAAGCAATTCAAATTTTTGATTATAGTCACAAACGGAATGCAGCAGATATGCAACTAGCCATTGATATCATGGAATTAGCCCAAAGTCGTCCTATGCTGCAAGTTTTTGTTATTGTATCAGGTGATGGTGCATTTGCCGCTTTAGCTAAAAAGCTTCATGAATATGGGAAGACTGTAATCGGATGCGCTTATGAAGGACAAATTAATCGTATTCTCAAGTCTGTTTGTGATTGCTTTATACCTATACCTACTCCCCAGGTAACAATAGAGGATATTTCAATTGATGAAGTAACTAGTGAAAGTTTATTAAATGATGATGTTTTAATAGTAACTAATAAAATTTTACAAGATTTAAAGCAGAACATCGAGCAATTAAGTCAGCTTAAAGAAGGTGGTATTTATCTGAATCAGATTTACCATATATTGAAAGATAATATTCCCAATTTTGACCAAAGAAGAAAACAACATGGTTACAAGTTGGCAAAATTTTTAAAGAAAGTCATTGAAGGAACAGATATTTGTCTATCAAGTGATAACAAGAAATTAATTTTGAGAGAAACCTTAACTTTAGGCTCTAATGGCTCATCAAATAGAACTTTAAATGGTGGTAGCCCTTATTTAAGAACTAGAGTGCTTACTCCAAACTCCGTCACCCAATCCTGAATTATGGCGACTGACGGACGTATTTTGTTTTGATAAATTTAAAAATAAAAATCTACTTAGTCTTGACAAAAAGTACAGGTAGTTTGGCAAATAAAACTTTTTTTATCTTTAGCTCCGTTCTTCAACTCTTATAAAAACTACTTTTACAAGAGTTGAAGAAAGAGTATCCTACTAACGACTGTTATTCATTAACAATCGTAAAGCCTTCATAATCAATGGCTCCACTCACAGCACTTGGTAAATTAACGTTACCAATTAAGGTGGCAGTTGCAAAGCCAGCACCATTAGTACCACCAGCACTACCTAAACCTAAACCTGATGCAGCAAGTTCATCTTGGTAGCCTGTGATTTGATAGACGGCACCAGTTTCCAGGAAAGCGAACAATCCTTGAGAACCGAAGTTACTAAATGACAACCCAGAATCTGCGTTGACATTTAGAGGTTGACCTGATGAATTTCTCACAGTAATAGGCGCAGATAGCTCACCAGTGAGCAAATCAACTTTGTAAAGCTGCGCTCCATCTCCATCAGCAGTGCTGAAATCGCTAGCAAGAGCGCGAGTACGACCAGGATTGAGATTATCGATAGCTAATCCGTCGGCAAATTTTCCAGGGTTGGTAGCCTGAGTTCCTTGTCTTTGTGCAGCAGTAGTAGCTGGGCCAAAGCCGTCTACAAGGCTAATAGTTCCAGGGCTAGCTGTAGTAACTTTATAAAGAGAGCTACCTGCATTACTGCTGCTATTATTTCCTGAAATGTTGTACAGAACAATTGGTTGACCAGCTACTGAATAGTCACGTCCAAAGTCAGCACCTGAGTCAAACCCAAAACGACGTAGGTCAGATGGTGTAGGTGTAGGTGAGGTACTAGCTGGAGCAAAAGCCTGATCTACATTATTTACCCGAATAACAGAACCAGCTGTTGTAGAACCAGAGGCACGTGCTTCGTTAATTGCACTTGCTCTTCCGGTAGTGGGGTTAGTGCCCAAACCTTCTAGGTCTGCGTTTGGAATATTCGCAGCATTGATTTCGCCTACTTTTTGGGGAGTAGCATTGAAGGGGCCTATGGGGAAGCGGTAAACTGCGAATTGTTCTCCAGCTTGGCTGGGATTGATATCCGCATCTCCAATTGTATAGCCGTAAAGAGCCATGAGAATTTTATCCTTATTCAAACTGTAAAACTTTTGGGAACACTCCAAAGATGCAAATTGCTATCTGACTAAAAGCCTGTACGACACAAACAAAGCTAACTTTGCTAGGCTGAGATTTAAGATTAGTCTGCGTTATCTTACTTTGCTTATGTAGCAGAGAAATTTGCAAAACTGAAATACTAATTACTAAACTTTTGACTGTAAATAGGCTAGAAAAACTTAACTCAAGATTGTTGTAATTACTATTTGCTCAAGTTGTGAAATTAGGATATGTGAGAACTTGATGTCGGATGTAGAAATCTCAAAACTACATCTAGCTACACTTTCACACATTTTTTTGGAACTCATCATTTCCAAATTTGATTACAATTAACCGAGAGTTAAACATCTTTTGTTTACCCATTAAAAGTCAAAAACTAAGTTTGTAATCTGTATTTGGAGTTATCTTAGCAAGAGTGTATTTGAATAATGTTAAGAATATTTTTCCTAATCATTAAGGTTGAATAGCATCTTGGTTAAGGTTTAGTTTTTGCTAAGTTTTTTGACTGGATTATATGCTTTTATATTTTTTCAAAAAAGGAAAATTATTGACTACATTAATCTGGAACTGCTACCGATTACCTATGAGGTAGCATACAATAATTGCTTTAATAGCTATTAAACAATTTTTGTTCACAAGCGATCGCTTTTAAAAGCCTCATTGTAAAATACCTGGAACGAAAATAAGTAAATAAGAGTTTAAGGGTAAAAAAGTTTCATATTTTAACTTTTCTATTTGACCCGATCTTCCAGAAACTTAATATTTTTTTTGAGAAGGACTAAATCAGACTTTTGCTAAAGCGCAAACGCACAGCATAAAGCCGGAGACGTTTCCGTGACTCCGGGCTTTTCTTCATATATTGCAACCTAGATGCAATCAAATTGCTCCTCTAGTTTCAGCAAAATATTAATTAGAAAGTGGATTTATTATTACTTCACTTCGCTGGGTTCAAATTTAGTTACCTTACCTTTCTTAATGGCAACAATCACATCGTAATGCGAACAGTAAGCGAATGTGACATCATTAGCTTTGTTATAAAGGTTAACTACATGGCCTGCACCACCTACCTGGATACCGATTGGTTCCAAGTCAGCAAAAAAGAAACGACGTAGTTGATCGCCACTACCAATTTGACCCTTACTCTTAGTAAGCAAGTCTATTTTTTGTGCTACAGACATTTCTTCGGCTGCTGATGCCTGGACTAATGAAGGATTGATCGCCTTTAATGGTACGTCCCAAACTGTGAAAAAACCAACCAAGGCTACGCTTGTAAGTAAGGGTGCGAGTTTCATTTGTTTCTTCTCTTCTTTGTTTTATCCTGAACATCCCAAGCATCTCAGGTGGCAGTGAGAGCTTATTGAAACTAAGCCACTATTTTCATGAATTTATCCTTTGAGAAAATTTAATTAATTCTCAGCATTTTCTCAGCTAATCATGGCTGCTCAAAGTCACAGGATAATTTAAGTATTTTCTCAACGAAACCTCATTTTGAAGCGCGTTAAGGTAACTTAATATAATGAGCAATGCTTTCATTGCAGTGATGTTATTGTGACTAGACCCAAAAAACCACATCGCCAAATCTATAGAATTTCAGGACAAACATATCTGTGGCTAGCAATGCTAATTTTTGGAGCATCTAGCGCTGTTACTCGGAAGCTAACAGAAATTGGTGCTCAACATTTTATCGATAATCGCAATCCGATTTCTTTGTGTAATGTTTTATTCGTGGGAAACCTTTGCGCCTTGATACTTCTGATCCTAATCTATGGGCGGCAGTGGAACAAAGCTACTTTGAAGCAACTCTCAAGGAAGGATTGGGTCAGTCTAACAGCAGTAGCTATCTTATCAGGAGCGTTAGCCCCTGGCTTAATTTTCCAGGCACTCGCACTCACAGGGGTGAATAATGTCATCTTGGTGGGACGCTTGGAACCACCTCTAACTTTGGCTTTATCAGTTTGGTTATTGAGAGAACGGGTAAATATTTGGGAATTTATTGGTGCGATCGCAGCTTTTGTTGGCGTTATCCTAACTATTATCCTTCAGCCGGCAACAGGAACCATGATGAACATGGGAGGTTTTGGTTTAGGCATAGGGGAATTTTTGACCGCAGCCGCATCTGTGGCCATAGCCGCTTCTACGATTATTAGCAAGAAACATCTTTCGCAGATTCCTTTGGGAATCTACAGCATCTTTCGGACTGCACTTGGAACTGTAATCTTTTTCTTCATTGCTTTAGTCCTCTATGGCAAGGATCATTTTGCTGATGTACTTTCACCATTCTTGTGGCAGTGGATGTTTCTCTATGGCGGGTTGATTGTGGTGGTAGGCCAGTCTTTTTGGGTTAAAGGCTTGAAAACTTCCACTGTATCTACAGCTTCCCTAATTAGCTCATTTGGCCCAATTGTGGGAATTATAGCAGCCTATTTAATTTTGGGTGAAGCCCCTACCCAACCTCAATATATTGGCGGTAGCTTGATTTTAGGAGGTATATTCTTGAGCCAAGTTGGCACCAAGCGTCAGACTTCTAGCAGCAAGGTAAATTCTACTCCAGCACAGCAACAGGTAGAAACTGGTATGGGATTCAAAGGGATTTGAAGGATGAAAATTCTAGATCGCTAAAGATATGATTTATCGCCGTTAAGACAAAAGACTGAATATTGTCTTAACGGCGATTCATCGCGTCTCTTACCTTAACCGAGCAGTATTGCAAGTAAACCACCCATCCCAAATAAATGAAACCCTTGTGGTATATAGCGTTTCCTAGTCACATGAGGTACATCTTAGCCTCCTCTCGAAGAGCGGGGGTTGGCGGTGGGGTTATTGTACCTCACTCAACCGAGAACCGCTATATAAATTACAAATTACAAATACAAATTACGAATTCTGCACAGCGGTAGTAGTATGTCAAAATAAAAATACCCGATACATCAAGGTGAGCGATCGCTCCCAAAGCTAGATTAAAGGATTGACCTGAGCAATGGCAGACCCAACCAATCAAAATCAAGCGGGAGAAGTAGCTCCCACCACTGCTGACAAGCAGGTTCCTAGTACAGACTCACCCGAAGCCACAGATATTCCTACTGCCAACGCGCCAGATCCCAAAGCTGCTAAACCAACTGCTATACCACCCAAGCGAGAAAAACCCGCCGCCGACGCAACAGGAGAAAAACCCGCCGCAGCTAAAGCCGCTAAAAAGGAAAAAGCCCCATCTGTTGAAGATAAGCCATTTGTAGAGTTCATTGAGCAAGACTACTTGCCAGCTTTACAAAAAGCGATCGCTCAAAAAGGTGTGCAAGATTTACAGGTGTCTTTTGCCAAGCAGAAGATGCCAATCACTGGCTTTGAATCTGCCGAAGAATGCTGGCAAATTATCGGCAGTTGGTCAGAAATTGGTAAGCGTCAGTTTAACCTGTATTTCCCCGAAGAAGATATTCAAGGAAAAAAGGGATTTTCTTGTAATGAAGGCAAAAAACCCAGCACTCTTGAGTCATTCTTAATCGATGAGCGCAAAACGACCCTCGATTTGTTGGTATTTGGCTTAGTTCAGCGCTTAGACGGTCAAAAGTGGTTAGGTAGAAATTAGTCATTGGTCATTGGTCATTGGTCATTAGTTTTTAACAAAGGACAAAGGACAAATGACAAATGACTAATAATAATTAAAGTTCGTGGAAATGGTAGGTAACGGCTCCAGTATTGGGGTCGTTATCAATTTTTACATAACCTGATTTGTACATCTCTTTGAGAGTAGCTTCCACTTCAGCAAAGGTCGCTCCTGTAAACTTTACGCCTTGAGTGACAGTTAAAATACCACCCTTGCTTTCCGCCGCTTCAATCAGTTTCATCATAAGTTGGTTGCCTGTTGGGCGGTGGACTTGAGAAGCAACTACTGCTTGATTCAACGGCACACCAAAGGGAGATACACCCGCTTTTAATCTCAAGTTGTGTTCGTATTCGTTAACCATATTGGGAATAAAGAATAAATCCACGAACTGCCCTATACCAAACACACCACCAGTCAACAGCCATAACAAACCAGTTCCGATCTTGCCATTGTAGAAACGCTGTAATCCTCCCACCCCGATAAATCCGACTGCACACAAAATATAAGAGACAAGAAGTCGGTCTTTCTGCTGCTGATTGTTTTCAAGATTCATCTTGTTTTCAACCTTTTGGATTTACTCTTGTTGTTTAAGATGGTTTTTTCGGACTGCTTTTTATACCAAGTGCTAATAGCTAGACTTACATCTTGCACCAGTTGCTTTCTAACAATTTTCATAATAGACAATGCTTTTCTGATTTGAAGTTGTGGGCACTGTCTAATCTCCAATTAGTGAGAAAGGTGCAAAAAATAACTAAAGTACTCAGATTTTTTCAGTAATTATGCTACTCATGGATTGTTAATTTTAAGATGCCCAACGTATTAGTAGAACCCTATGAATTTATTGTAGTAACAACCAGAGAAAATTACTGAGATAGTAGTGCTTTGAAAATTAAGAGGTGAGTGCTACTCCACTTGAACGAGATAATGCTGCTTGCTGAACTATATTTATTTGACTACCAATCCGCGATTTTTGATTCCGCAAATATTGAATGATTGTTGCAACTCTTAATGTTTTGCTTAGAAATTTCTCACCCGCACCTTGGTAGACTGAACTTTATACAATTGGATTATTGTGGGCTGTTACGGTTTGCCAGAGCATTTCTGGTGAAGCAGTCCGGTCTTCTCCCAAAGGGAGAGGCTCACACCAACAGGGTTTCCACGCCAGTTGCTTCTCCCAAGGGGAGACGCTGCGCGAACAAGTCGGCACAGCCGCCCAACGCACTGGCTCCCCATGAGGAACTGCCGTTACCGTGGCGGTAGGGACGTAAGAGCGTCACCCCAAAGGTCTACTTAAGATAATAAAGACGAAAGAGAAATCAAGACATGGTAGATTCCCTCAAAAAACCAGGCTTTGAAGAAATCCGGCCAGGGATTAAAGTCCCGGCAAAAGAAACCTTGTTAACACCTCGGTTTTATACTACCGATTTTGATGAAATGGCACGGATGGATATCTCCGTCAACGAAGACGAGTTACAAGCCATTCTCGAAGAGTTCCGCACTGACTACAACCGCCACCACTTTGTTCGGGATGCCGAGTTTGAACAATCCTGGGATCACATTGACGGGGAAACTCGCAAGTTGTTCGTTGAATTTCTAGAACGTTCCTGTACAGCAGAGTTTTCTGGCTTTTTGCTATATAAAGAACTCGGCCGTCGCTTGAAAGGAAAAAACCCTGTATTGGCAGAGTGTTTTAACCTGATGTCACGGGATGAAGCACGACACGCTGGCTTTTTGAATAAAGCCTTGTCGGACTTTAATCTGTCCCTAGATTTAGGGTTTTTGACTAAGAGTCGTAGTTATACCTTCTTTAAACCGAAATTCATCTTCTACGCTACTTATCTTTCTGAGAAAATCGGTTATTGGCGCTACATCACCATTTATCGCCATTTAGAAGCACATCCCGAAGACCGGGTTTATCCAATCTTCCGGTTCTTTGAAAACTGGTGTCAGGATGAAAACCGTCATGGTGATTTCTTTGATGCGGTCATGAAATCTCAGCCGCAAATGTTGAATGATTGGAAAGCACGGCTGTGGAGTCGGTTCTTCCTATTATCGGTATTTGCGACCATGTATCTCAATGACATTCAACGCAAGGACTTTTATGCCACCCTTGGATTGGATGCGCGAGAATACGATATCCATGTAATTCAGAAGACCAACGAAAACGCAGGTCGGGTATTCCCGCTGATGCTGGATGTAGAGAATCCAGAGTTTTATGAGCGGTTGGATGTTTGTATAAGCAATAATGAAAAGTTGGGTGCGATCGCTAACTCCAATACTCCCAAATTCCTGCAAATCTTCCAAAAACTGCCGCTTTACATCTCCAATGGCTGGCAGTTATTACGCCTGTACCTGATGAAACCGATTGATACTGTTTCTGCTCAAGGGGCAGTTCGTTAATTAGATAACAGGTTTGTTTGCGAAAGCTTTGGTGGTTCTGCTGATTGCAGAGCCACTTTTTTTGTCCTTTTTTCAAGCCAATGATTACTGATATGTCAACCAATTAGTAGTGCGGCTAATTTGTTAGCAGGCAAAAATCGGAGATAGTTGCTTAGGTGTAGTTTTGTAGTAAATCCCTTGAGTTAAGCTGATTTTTCCATTCTGATTAAGTCTGGAGTCAATGTTTGATGCTTGGCTGCTTCTGCCTCGTAACATCTGAGAATCAGTGATGTCAGCTTATCTAAATCACCGACAGAAGAAATAATTACTTTTGATGCGGCATCTCCCAGAGAAGCTGTTACTTCCTGCACTTCAAAGTTTGAAGCTAGCGACTTTACTTCATCTACACTTAGTCGAGTAACAAAACTTTTTTTCTGCGAAGATAGATACAGCCGCAGAAACCACCAAGTACTTTTGCCAACAAGATTGATACCAAAGTATGAAACAGTATCTTTGTATTGGAGTTGATAATTGTAACTCGTTGAGGTTTGCGTAATTGCTTTAATTTTTTCAAAAGCTTCGATTTCTTCAGCAGTTGTTACTACTTTTGATTCTTGAGGATCTGGTTGTATATCAACTTCTCCATTATCTATGTCTATTGGAGGTTCAACAGGCTGATCTATTACTGGAGTAAGTGAGCGAGTCATTAACTCCACTAAACTTCCCTGAATCGACTTTTTAACAATTGGTTTGAATTTATCAATAATTTTACCAGTAATTCGACCTTTAATTTCATAACTAGGAGCAACTGTACCAAGTTCAGTCACTAAAAAGCGAACAAATTCTTCAGAAGGAGAACGTAAAAGATTTCCTAGAAGTTGAGTCATGCCTTTGACATAAACCATTTCCTCGGCATGATTAGTAATAGCTGTAACCTCAAAATTATCACGGTGAAAGAATTTGAGGTTATCAATATCTTTGGTATCATATTCCAGGATGTTAAAAGTAAAAAATGGCTCCTTGTCCATAACATTTGTTTCACGCAAGTCTGTAAAAAAACGGTATTCAATACCGTTAGTGACGATAGCTACTTTTGTTGTCGAAAGTGCATTAAAATATCTGCTCAATTGTCCATCATGTGCCTCAGCTTTTTGACCACGGGCTTTTGCTTCTACAAGCATAACTTTAGTACCGTTAATAGCTAAAGCGTAATCTACCTTTTCAAACTGCCCTGCTTTTCTAATAGCAAAATCTGCCACGTATTCCGGTATTACTTCACTAGGATCGTAGACATCGTAGCCAAGAACACTCAAAAAAGGAACAATCAGTGCCATCTTAGTAGATTCTTCACCAACAACTTGGTCAGCCCGCTTACGCACTTGTTCAGATAGCTTGGTAATATCTTCAGTGAATGCCATCTTGTTTCCTCCTGGTAGATTATTGAGTATTTATACGTCTTTTTTGTAAAATAAGAGTGATTGTAAGGTGACATAGTACATTTGAATTGAAAGTGTTAGTGCGATCGCCTTTTTTATCACTCCTATAAAAGTATTCCCAAATAAGTACCCACCTGTAACACTCATGACTTGTTCACAGGTGCAATGACATCGGTAATGAATAAAAATAAATCAGAATGATTTTTTATGAAGCTTCAGCCTATAGCGATTCTCAAAAAAATGCTCAAGCTATAAAGCCCACGAATTCATCCGTGGGCTTTTTAATACAAGCTAACTTGCCGTTGCTGCTTTGAAATGGAAATCTTTGCTCTTTCTTTTCTGCGAGACGCACAATAGGCAGACGAAAATATTGCTGAGTGAATGAATTTTACTTTTTACTCAACAATATTTTGGTGAGAAAGGTTTTCGTGAGTTTTTACGGATATAACAGAAGCCGACATTAGGATACACTGGCATTTGAATACACCGGAAGTTCATCAGCGACTTAGTTTGTCGCTTCTGGTGACTTCCTTCCTAGTATCCTATTGCTTTTGGCTGTATGAAACTTACTCCAATCTACGGTAAGTCTCCCTGAAGAAGGTTTTTTAGCATCTAAAACGACTGCCACTGTTTTGAGGCTATAGCCTTAGAATATTTACAAGCTTTACTTACGAATTAGCTCTCTCTAGATAAAAGTACCATTTTTACTGTGTAAGCTGACATTCTACCTGTTTCATCCAGATTTGTGTAGCTTATTAACAAATCAACGGATTCATTAATATTAAGCCTGCTTTACTATTTAGTTTCTTAGCCAGACCTATTAGACAGCTAGAGTGTTCATTTCACTTTGTTCAATAGCTTTTAGCCCTTATCGCTCCCATGCTGACCCATCACCGCAAGCCCGTGTGCTTATCACTGATTTCCACTGACCTACCGATCTGGTCTGTTGTCGAAACTGCTGCCACATTGTATCAAAAAGATACCGATCGATTCCATTTACTGATGACCGCACCGCCTTTAATTAGCTGCGAAGTGGAGAGTGTCATCAGTCCAGAAGACACACTTCCTCAAAGCAAGAGCAAAGCTTACGCCCCTAACAGTCCCAGAATTTTGTGGCTGGAGATTTCCCCTTACCGAGTCATCATGACTATGCAAGGTAATGCTCAAGTGAGTTACCGTCACTTTTGGGAACAGGGTGTTTATGGCATTAGTCGCTATTGGTTGCCAACTGAGTCATTGCAACCTAACGATCCGATTCGTTTACGAAATTTTACTCGTAGCCTAACTCTCAACGGACATCCTTTGCCAGAGAATTTGCGGCTGGAATATGAATTGTGGGCAGAAAAAGTCCAATTAGGATGCTACATACTGAATTTGGAAATTAAACATTGATAAGTGTGGGGAGTGAAGAAGATAACAGGATACAGGTTACAGGGTATAGATTATTTCCTGTCACCTGTCACCTGTTACCTCTCCCCTAATCTCAATTCCCAATCCCTCTTAACCAAAATAACTGGGTTGGTTTCCAGGTTTCCATTTAATATTGCAACCAACACTCGGCTTTTGATCACTTGTAACAGGTTTACCCGCTAGCACTGCTTCAATGGCTGCGCGTAAATCTGCACCTGTTACAGGTTTATCATTACTGGGGCGGCTATCATCTAATTGTCCCCGATAAACAAGTTGACGTTGATCGTCAAATACAAAAAAATCTGGTGTGCAAGCTGCTGTGTAAGCCTTCGCCGTTTCTTGGCTCTCGTCGTAGCATAAGGTAAAATTAAACCCTTGTTCTGTGGAAAATGCTTGTAACGACTCTGGCGCATCATCTGGATAATTCTTTGCATCGTTAGCACTAATAGCAACGATCGCTAAATCACTTGTAAAATAATCTCTTCCTAACTGCACTAATTCTTGTTGGACGTGTTTTACAAACGGGCAATGGCGACAAATAAACATTACCAATAGTGCTTTTTTATCTGCAAAGGTAGAAAGTGAAGTTGCCTTTCCAGATACTACTTCTGGTAGATTAAAATCTGGCGCTTTAGTGCCTAGCGGCAACATAGTTGAAGCAGTTAAAGCCATAGTTCACCCAATATTTTTACGCTGATAACTAACGGCTTTTGTTATCAGTATATTTTCACTCTAGCACTAAGTTTTCCATAAAATAAGAGACGGTAAATTTACCGTCTCTTAGATTTTTTTAGATTTATTTTAAATAAATTAGTTTTTACAGACTTGCCAAAACACCAACAATACCGTGTCCTGTGAATACTTCTAATGCTATCAGAGAGACAAAACCAATCATTGCTAACCGACCGTTAAGCATTTCTGCATAGGGAGTGAAACCAGTGCGATCGCCTTGTTCATCTATATATACTTTTGGCTCGATCGCAAAGTTGTTCAGCTTGCCTTGGTCGTCAATGATAGCAGTACTTGTACGCATGGATTTTTCCCTGTTTTCTCTTTATGTAAATAACTGTAACAAAGTTATTAATATTTGTAAAGTATCTTAATCTAATCAAGTAGTAGTCCAAGCAAGCCAGAGAAAAGATATGATGATGAATCGAGTTCAAATACATGTCTAAGCAACAGGCTCCGCTCCTTGTGCGTAAGCACTTTCAATCACAAATCCATTCCCCAACAGCTAATGCATCGATTTCGAGTAGAGGTTATTGCCAAAACACCAAACCCGCAGCAGGTGATTTATGCAGCGATGCACCAGGATTATACTGATGGGTTCGTGTTTGATGAGCGCGACTCCTGGCCTTCTGAGTCACAAAGCGGCGAAGTTATTGTTAAGCGGCTTTTAGCGGGTGAGAGGGGACACTATGGGCCTTTAGAGCATCCCCAGATTGTTTTCAATTGTGGCTACTTTCCCCACAGTGTAATGCAGCAGGCGCGTACTCATCGCGTTTCTGTATCATTTGATGTACAATCTTTTAGATACACAGGCAACCAATTTATTGACGTAGTAGAAGGCAAGAAAGACATAGAAGATGTTTTTTATTTACGTCCCGTTGGTTATTACACTGATAGACAAGGCAAAAAGTATCACTATTCACCAGAGCAACGAGCAGCAGATTTGGAGTGGTGTTTAGAAGCAGCTAAACGATATAAAGCTGATTTTGAGGGTGGAATGTCTGAAGAACACGCTAGAGGTAAAGTGCCTTTTGACTATCGCCAGCATTTTGTAGTTAGTTTTAATTTAAGGTCTTTCTTGCATTTTTGTGACCTGAGAAATAAGAAAGATGCTCAATTGGAAATTCAAAAGTTGTGTGAAATGATGTGGCCTCATTTTGAAGATTGGGCACCTGCGATCGCACAATGGTATGAAAAGCAGCGTCTAGGTAAAGCCAGGTTAGCACCTTAGATAATGGCTGAAAGTTGACAGAATTTGCGGTAGGATAAGGCGAAGCGATTATCCTCGGATTTATTGGGTTTGATTTAGGGCGATCGCATCTATTTTTTTGATGAACAAAGCTGTCGATATTAGCACTAAAAAATTAATCAGCCTTGCACCAAATAATTGGGCAAAATGGGTGACAGGAATTCCTGACATTGTTACAGGCGAAATCTTAAATACAGAATTCCAATGGATTAGCCGACAAAGCGATGTTGTAATTCCGGCTGAAAGTCCCCAATACGGTAAATTTCTCATCCTCAATGAGTTACAGTTACGCCACACATCAGAAATGCCGCGTCGGATGCGTGCTTATGCTGCTCTTGCGGAAGAGAAATATAAACTACAAACGTACCCTGTACTGATTAACATTCTCAAAATTAGCAACAGCGAAATACCTACAAGTTTTGCATCTAATTTTATCGGGTTAAGGGCAATTCAAGATTACCGCGTAATCAATCTCTGGGAGATTGACGTAAATATTGCTTTTGAGACGCCGTTACCGTCGCTGCTTCCCTTTGTACCAATTCTCAAAGGCGGAGAAAACGAGTCTACAATTAGGGAAGCATTGCGAATGCTGCGTGCTGACGAGCAATTAAATCAACTTGAGACAGTTCTGGCATTTTTTGCAACCTTTGTATTAGAAAGTACTTTAGTTCAGGAAATCATGAGGTGGGATATGACAGTCTTAAGAGAGTCACCTTGGTATCAAGAAATTTTACGTGAGGGACAAGCACGAGGAGAAGCAGAAGGAGAAGCAAGAGGAGAAGTACGTGGAATAATCTCTAGCATCGAAACAAGTTTAGAAGCAAAATTTGGCAGCGATGGTTTGGAGTTGATGTCGCAAATTTCGCAAATTTCTGACTTAGGGCAATTGAAAGAGATTTTACGCAGAATTGTTGTAGCAAATACAATTCAAGAGTTACGGAATGTTTTGTAGGATAAAGTGATCGCTCCAACTTTTGCTTAAGAGCTAAAATATGATGAAAGTTTAGACTATAAAATTTTCGATTTATTACACTTAAAATTTTAATTGAGTATTCATGAATATCAATTGAAACTGCTAGTATTTGACCCGGAAAATGAGGTAATTGTACAATGGATAAACTAGCGGAGTATAGAGAAATCATCCAGCAAGTTTTGACAATTCATGCTCAGGTTAAACCTGCCTATGGTGAAATCGAACGGCAAACTATTTTTGATGTACAACAAGATCATTATCAAGTTGTGAATACGGGGTGGGAAAATCGTCGTCGAGTTTATGGCTGTTTAATTCATCTAGATATTCGAGATGGTAAGATTTGGATTCAGTATGATGGGACTGAGATTGGCGTGGCTAATGAATTAATAGAGTATGGTATTCCTAAGCAAGATATAGTGCTGGCTTATCAGCCTCCTTATATGCGAAAGCTGACAGAATTTGCAGTGGGATAAAGCAACCGCTCGCACTCTAATTTTGGGATATGATTTAGAGCGATCGCACAATAGTAAGCAAAGTAGGATCTAAGTAAGGCAAGATTACTTCCTTGTTACTTAGACTTTAGCTAAAGTTACAATCTCTAGCTGATCCTGATATTTACCCTGTCTTGCTTCATAACTAATAGCGCAGGGTTCGCCTTCTAAAAATAGCAATTGCACCACTCCTTCCCCCGCGTAAATGCGACAGTCTGCGCTGGAAGAATTGGAAAATTCTAAAGTTAAATGACCTCGCCATGCAGCCTCAGCAGGTGTTAGGTTTGCTATTATGCCACAACGTGCATATGTAGATTTTCCAATACAAATTACAGTAATATTCTCAGGAACCTCTAGTTTTTCTAAAGCAACCCCAAGTCCATAGGAATGAGCAGGTAAAATAAAATAACTGCCACTGGCATCGGTATGCAGTGCTGTTGGCTCCAGATTCTGGGGATTAAAGTTTTTGGGATCGACTACAGTTCCGGGAATGTGACGAAAAATGCGGAACTCAGCCGAAGAAAGGCGTATATCGTAGCCATAAGAAGATAAACCGTAGCTGATTACATGTTTAACTGCTACTGATTCATCTTTTTGCACTTTTCGGATTAAACTCGGCTCGAAGGGGGAAATTAGACCCTGTTGAGCCATTTCAGTAATCCAGATATCGTTTTTAATCACAACTTCACAGCTAATTCAAACGGAATTACTAGGATATCCTGAATTGAGTATTTTGTTTAGGGTCGATAACTCCGACGGATTTCTGTAATTTGATCTGCTACATCAAGAAGAGATTTCGGCATCTCTGGCCCTGTGAGAATGATATCAACGTGGGGAGGGCGTTTTGCCAAAAACGCTAAAACTTCCGTTTCAGGAATTAAACCAAAGTTAATCGCTAAACTTAACTCATCTAACACCACGAGAGAATACTTACTCTCACACACAACTTGTTGTGTATACTGCCACAGCTTTTGTAAGGCTTGATTTTCTGTATCGTCTAAATGTGGTGTATCGATACAACGAGGCAAATCACACCGAATCCAATCTAAATTTTGTCCTAATTGTATAGGTCGATCGTGTCCTTGGCGAATGCCTCCTTTGAGAAATTGCACTATTAATACTGGCGTTCCTTGTCCAGCTATTCTCAGTGATTGAGCCATCACGCTCGTAAAAAAGTTGCGATGAGAACTAGTGAAAACTTGCACTAGTCCTTCAACTGGATATGGTAGGGTTAGGGTTGAATTGATACTTTGAGTTTCTAGCTGGGCAACCATAAAGTTAAGTTCAAAAAAATACAATAAGTCAAGGGTTATTACTGGCGGTGAGACTGACAAATTTGCCTGTATAATCAATCTGTTTTTCACAGGTGTGGTGGATTTGGCAAATTGCATTCTTAGTCAAACACTAGGTTTGTATTGAAGTCAAGAGTTATTTTGACTTCAATTTTCGTCTTTTCTCAGAAATGAGTTGTAAAAATGAAAACATAAGAGTTACAGTTCCAATTATTTAAAAAAGCTAGGCAGAACGTCTGAAAATCTTTAAATGTTAGATTTGCTGGTTATTTGGGCAATACAGACTTAGCTAGTAGTGAATTTGACAGGATGAGGAGTAAACTGTTGTGAGATTGGTGATTCTGGGAGGTTCAGGATCGGGGAAAAGCACTCAAGCACAAAGGCTTTGCAGATACTTTGATATTCCTCTGATTTCCACAGGTGAGATTTTACGAGAAGCAATATCTGGCAATCAGCCCCTGCCGGAATTTCGATGGTTGGAAGCCGATCCCCGGACTTCTCTTTCTGTTTACGCTAGCTTGAGTGAACTAGGCTACCACGCACGGCCCTACATGCAAAAAGGGGAGTTAGTTCCAGACGAAATGATCATTGAATTGATCAGAATTCGCCTCAGACAACCAGATATTAACTGCGATTGGGTGTTAGAAGGCTATCCCCGTACTGCCTTCCAAGCTGAAGAATTAGATTTTTTATTGGATGATTTAGGGCAAAAGTTAGATTGGGCAATTTATCTCCAAGTCCCGGAAGCAGTGATGGTTAGTCGATCCTTGGGGCGATCGCTACCAGATGACCAACCAGAAATCGTGCAGCGCCGTGTAGAATTATTCTACGATCGCACCATTCCCATCCTAGAATATTACGACCGTCGTCGCTGCTTATTGACCATCAACGGCGACCAATCGCCAGAAATGGTACAGCAAAATATTTTGACTCTGCTTTCAGTTCCTTAGAAGAGGAAGGGGGAAGGGGAAGTAACAAGAGAAGGGAAAAGGTTAAAGGTTAAAGGATGAAGAAATAAACCCTTTCCCCCTTACCCATTCCCCTTTACCCTTCTTACCAATGCCTAATAACACTAAGGTAATCTTAAGGCAGTATTGTAAAACTTGAGGCAATTCCAATGGCTTGGCAGCGTCCTGACGGTCGTATTCCCTACGAACTACGTCCGATTAGCTTTCACCCCAGTTTCACCCGCTTTGCCCCCGGTTCTGTTCTCGCAAGATGCGGTGATACTCAGGTACTTTGTACTGTTAGCGTTAATAAGGGAGTTCCGAAGTTTCTTGAAGGAACTGGTAAAGGCTGGCTAACTGCTGAGTACCGAATGCTACCATCTGCTACACAAAAACGCCAAGAAAGGGAATTATTGAAATTATCTGGACGGACGCAAGAAATTCAGCGTTTAATTGGCCGCAGCTTACGCGCAGCAGTGGATTTTGAGGCACTGGGAGAACGCACGCTGACTGTAGATGCTGATGTGTTGCAAGCAGATGCCGGAACTCGGACAACAGCCATTACAGGCTCGTTTGTGGCCTTGGCTCATGCAATTTCTAAATTATTGCAAGAAGGCGTGTTGGAGCGATCGCCTTTGTGTGGACAGGTAGCGGCAGTTTCCGTAGGATTACTGGAGGGAGAGCCATTTTTGGATCTAGATTATATCGAAGATGTGGCTGCAACAGTAGATTTTAATGTGGTGATGAATCAACATCTGGGAATCATTGAAGTCCAAGGAACAGCCGAAGAAGGCAGCTTTAGCCGTACTCAGCTGGATCAACTGCTAGATATTGCCCAAAAAGGAATTCAGGAATTGTTAATTGCCCAACGTGAAGCGATCCCTAACTGGGAAACGTTGTTGGTGATTAATTAGGTTTATTAATTTTTAATAAGAATTAATAAATGTATCCTTTATGGCGTTAATCAACAAAGTATCAAGTAACTGCGATGTAAATAAAAATAATCATGAGAGTAGTTAGTACGACTGACTACTGAAAACTTACCCTTGAAGGTGATAAGGAGGTCTACGTTTTTCCAGTTTACTTAATCCACGATGTTAAATGTTTCAAAAGTTAAAAAGGGGGATTGTAATAAGTTCGGTATTGTATTGCTGGAAGCCAGCAATATGATGATGAAGCCATGAACAAAACCGTTGAAGTTCTACCGGATCAGCCGGCGCTGGTTGCACGAGCGCTAGAATTAATTCTGTCCAAGTTAGAAACTGCCATTGAGCAGCGGGGGCGGTTTACCATCGCCTTGTCTGGTGGCAGTACACCTAAACCGTTATACGAAGCGATCGCTACTCAAAAACTACCTTGGGATAAAATTCATATATTCTGGGGGGATGAGCGTTACGTACCACCAGATCACCCCGATAGCAATGAACTGATGACGCGTCGTGCGTGGCTAGATCGCATTGACATCCCAGCGGCTAACATTCACCCCGTACCAACTTTAGAAGCCAATCCAGAACTGGCTGCTGCCAAGTATGAACAACATCTCAAAGAATTTTTCAATTCTTCTGGGGTCGAGTTTCCCCCCTTGGATGTAGTATTACTAGGAATGGGTGATGATGCACACACCGCATCTTTGTTTCCCCACACAGAAGCTCTTAAAGTACGCGATCGCCTTGTGACTGTGGGTAACAAAGACGGAAACCCCAGGATAAGTTTCACATACCCCTTCATCAACTCTGCTCGTAGCGTGATTTTTCTGGTTGCTGGTGCTAATAAACGACCAGCTTTAGCGCAAGTCTTTGCACCTGTAGCCGATGACTTTACTTACCCATCCCGCTTAATTAAGCCCCAAGGAGAACTTTGGTGGCTGCTGGATGCGGCAGCAGGTTTGGAACTTCAACATTGAAGAATGGGGCATTGGGGACAAGAGGCAGAGGTGCAAAGGGGCAAAGGGGCAGAGGGGCAGAGGGGAAAAACTTACTGAACTTCTCCTCTGCTCCCCTGCTCCCCTACCCCTCTGCTTCCCCGCTCCCCTTCCCCGTGTAAGAGTGTCCAATTCATTGTTCCATTAGCAGTAATTGCTAGAATCTAAAGCTAGGGCCGCCCTCTGCTTGCCAGTCCTACCTACTATTTATGATGATCTTGAACAAAGGCTAAATATCGATGATCGTCTGCCCTAATTGCAATCATCCCAATCCTGATGGCGCTGTCCAGTGTGAAGCTTGCTATACACCATTACCTGCGACTACTAATTGTCCCAGTTGTGGGGCAACTGTGCAGGCAGATGCTGCATTCTGCGGTCAGTGTGGCTATAACCTTCACTCAGCAGGAGTTCCACACGTTCATCCCGCAGTAGCTACAACAGTTACTCCCGATATTCCTGTGGAAGTGCCAGCGTTAGTTCCACCCGATCCATTGTTAGAACTTTTACAACCAGATGCTTTGGGAATGAGCGGTTCTACTAACTCCCATCCTCCCGAATCATCTTTACCACCAACAGAGATGGCAGTTCCCCCAGAACCTACGCCACAGATGCCTATTGCAGAAAGCAGCCCTCAAGAAGCTGTGTCAACCGTTGTAGCTCAACCCGTAGTCTCTGGACAAAGTAGTATTCCGACTCCACCACCTGTGGAACCAGCACCAGCCTCCGAAGCCGAAGTACCCCCGCCAGCAGCACCAGCACCAACTGCAACTGCTGCCAGAACGCAATTGCAGCAGGTTACAGCGCGGTTACTCCACGTTCAAAGCGATCGCTTAATTGAATTGCCGCAAAATTTCTCTGTGATTCATATCGGCAAGCCTAATGACCGGATTCCTCCAGATATAGATGTTTCAGGATTTCCCAATTCCGAAATTGTCTCGCGGATTCATGCAGATATTCGCGTCGAGGGAGATGCCCATTATGTAGAGGATGTGGGAAGTTCTAATGGCACTTACATCAATAATTTGCCACTTTTACCAGGGAACCGTCATCGCTTGCGACCAGGCGATCGCATCAGCTTGGGTAAAGGAGACTTAATGACATTCCTCTTTCAACTTGCTTAACTGATTCTTGCTAAATTGTGACATCAGTCTAAGTATTTTCTGCCCATCCTCCGGCATCCATTTTTGAGGAGCAACAAATGAACTGCATCAGACAAGCGACGGATAACTATGTTGTTCTTGATAGCGCCATAGTTGACAGCCGTCGCTTCGAGGTGCAAATTGTTACATAGTCCAGCAACTCCATTCCCTTAATAATTACACTAGGATGGATGGAAATACATTGCCAATTTTAGATTTTGAATTTTTCAGAAAATCTAAAATCTAAAATCCAAAATCCAAAATCCAAAATTGAGTGACCTATGAGGGAACCTAGTAAAAATTTTGAAACCTTGCTTACCAAAGAAGCCCCGCCAGTTGTTGAACGTATGGGGCTAACCTGGCTAGTTGCAGCAGCGATCGCAACTGCTTTACTGTGGCAAGTACCAGGAGGGGATTATATCTTATACCCATTTACAATTCTGGCAACTTGGTTTCATGAAATGGGTCACGGCTTAATGGCACTCCTATTAGGAGGACAGTTTCAGAAATTAGAGATTTTTAGCAATGGTTCCGGTGTCGCAACTTATGGACTCCGGTCGTCATTGGGGCCAATTGGCCCAGCAATAATCGCCGCAGCAGGGCCAATGGGACCGCCTTTTGCTGGTGCAGCTTTGATTCTGGCTTCCCGCAGTTTTACAGCAGCTTCTCTAAGTTTAAAAATTTTAGGCAGTTTTTTGCTGTTTTCTACATTAATTTGGGTGCGTTCCTGGTTTGGATTGGTAGCAATTCCCTTACTAGGTTTAATAATCTTGGGTATTTCCCTGAAAGCACCTCGCTGGGCGCAAGGGTTTGTCATTCAATTTTTGGGTGTACAAGCTTGTGTAAGTACATACCATCAACTCGATTATCTATTTAGTAGTTCTGCTGGTTCCCTTGGAATTTCTGATACAGCGCAAATGCAGCGATATTTGCTTTTACCTTACTGGTTTTGGGGCGGGTTAATGGCGATCGCATCTCTGGTGATTTTAATCCAAAGTCTCCGTGTTGCTTATCGTTCTGAGTAATCAGTAAGAGTGAGTAAGAGGCAGCATCAAAGCGATTTCAGAACTAAAGTAAAAATTTATCAGTATAATAGCCTGGATATTGTTAAAAAATTCGCCGCTAATAACTTCTACCTTCGCGGTTCGATACCCTAAACATGTCCACCCAACCCATAATTCAAAGCATATACACCGATGGTGCTTGCACCGGTAATCCTGGCCCTGGCGGTTGGGGTGTTGTCGTTTACTTCAGCGACGGCTCAATCCACGAAATGGGCGATGCATCCCCTCATACCACTAATAATAAAATGGAGATGCAAGCTGCGATCGCTGCCCTTCAATTTCTGCAAACATCTCAACAAGCCCAACCCATCACCCTTCATACCGATAGCGAATACCTGATTAACTGTGTTACCAAGTGGGTGAAAGGCTGGAAAAATAAAGGCTGGAAAAAGTCAGATGGTAAACCCGTCCAAAACCAAGACCTTTTAGAAATCTTAGATGAACTCAATACCCAACAAGTCAAATGGCAATACGTTCGGGGACATTCTGGTAACATAGGTAACGAACGTTGTGATGCGATCGCTCGCACTTATGCAAGTGGCAAAACCCCTTCCCTACAAAAATTATCTTCCACAGATTTTTATAAATCTTTACCTTCCAAAAATGAACTAAATGTAGCAAAAGTAGCTGATTATGAAAAAAACTCTAGAATAACTAACCAAAGTCCGCAAGAAATCAGTACTTCTGCACCAGAAATAACCGTTATGGAACCATCAACCGGGCCAACTGCGGCCGTAACCGATGAAAAACCTCCAGAAATGAGGGTTTCACAACTCCGCAGCTTGGTCGAAACTCTGCGTATAGCTGACGAAATTTCTGAAAAAGGCTACTTAATCACCAGTTCTGAGTTAGCAGACTTGATGGATGTCCACGCCAGCGCTGTCACCAGTCGTGGAGATCAATGGCGCTGGCGAAACTGGATAGTGTCACGGGTACGCCGTGAAGGAAATCAAATTCTTTGGGAATTGGAACGCGGGGATAAAGTAGGAGGGGAAGAGGAGTAGGGAGTAGGGACAAGGGGGACAAGGGGGAATTATTGAACAAGTATGTCCCAAGTCTTCCCCCTCTTCCTTGTCTACCTTGTCTCTTCTCGATGCCCTGTTTGGCCAATGCCCAATGCCCCACTAAATATACTTGCGTCCTCGCCACTCGCGTGGGGTGCGGAATGCAGATAAAAAGATTCGCAGTACAGCTAAGGGATCGGCCAAAGGGGAAACCCAAAATAACCAGCTGCCTTTAGCGTTTGTGCGATCATAGGAAGGTGCGATCGCTATTAGCATCGCAAAGCGAATCACCAACAGGAATAAATTCAGTCCCAGCAGCAGAAGTGGGGGAGTGGGCGAATATGAGAGTGGGGGAGAAATCAACAAAAAAGTCAGGACAATTAAAAGGGGTAGACCTTGAACAGATGTGAGTAGCCATAAATCTCCCCACAACTGAGAGCGAGAAGTTGCATCTTTGAGGTCGAGACTCCGCCCCCATTCTTTCCACGTCTCCATCGCCCCTTCATACATTCGTACCTTCAACACTTTTGCGCCATCTAAAAAGCCCACCTTATAACCTTGGATAGCAATGTTGCGTGCCAACGTGACATCATCACAAAAAGAACTTCTGGCACTGCTATAACCACCTACAGCAGCTAAAACGGAGCGACGACACAAAAAACACTGCCCATTTGCCATTACTCGTTCTGGTTGCTCTGTATTGATCCCCGCTGGGTCAAATCGGTAAAGCAAAGTCATTAACAAAGCCGGTTGTAGCCAACACTCCCCAGGATATTTGAGGATGAATTGGGGTGAAAGAGAAACCAAATCATAGCCTTGTGCTTCGGCCGTTTTCACCAAACCAGCAACTAAACCAGGATGCGGTTGGATATCAGCATCCAGCCCCAAGAACCACTGACTAGCCTCTGAGCTATATAGAAAACCGTTATGCAACGCCCAAGGACGCCCCACCCAACCAGAGGGTAAGGGATCATCTGTCATCACGCGAAAGCGCGGATCTTTCTGCTGTGAGGCTTTGACTAAATCGGGCGTTCCATCACTCGATTTACTGTCTACAACCATAATTTCTCGAACTTCATAGCTTTGCTGACTTAAACCAGCCAACAGAGGGCTAATGCGAAGCGCTTCGTTCAGTGTGGGAACAACGATGCTAACCTTACCCAAAAGCTCCGGTGTCGGCTGTTGTGGTTCTATTGGAGGATGGCGTCTTGGCCCCTTCAACAAGCGCGAAAACAGAATCGCCGTTGCTGGTACTTGGATAAGTAGCAATAAAAGAGAAATGGCGCTTTCTAATATCAAAGCGTTGTCTAATGTTGTCAAAATACTTAACAATTAAAATTGCGACTATACAAAATAAATGGGCATAGGGCATTGGATATGGAGAAGAGACAAGGGAGAGACTTGTTCAATAAATTCCCCCTTGTTTCCTTGTCTCCTTTGCTCCCAAATAGACTTATTTCAAGGCAACTTCAACCTTTGCTACTGATACTTCTTTGCTTACTGGTTCAACAGTAACTTGAGCCAGTGTGGTTGAACTCCTTGACCACAGCACCACAGCCGGAATCACACCTAGCAATAAGCCAAGTAACACAGGGATAGAAAATCCAGCTGCCAAGCTTAGTCCGGCGGCGAATGCAAAGTTAGTTAAATAAACGACTAATGGCAGATTGAGTTGCGATCGCTCTAATTTAATCGAGGTATTTCTCCACAATAATCCTGCCACACTCATAAACAGAGCGCTAGTACCAAACCAACCTACATAGTTCTGGTAAGGTGTTCCAAAGAAAGCTCCTGGTTGTTCCCAATACCAGAAGGGCAGAGAAGTTTGACTCATAGCCGGTTCAAGGGCAAAGTCCCAGCAAGTGAAGAGCAAAGCACCAACGGCTATCGCAGCAATATGGCGACCCCAACTGGGTTTTTGAGCCACTTTCAAACCAGTTCTCGCAATTAAGTAAGACGACAGCCCAACATAAAACCAAGATAAAGGAATTGTGAAAGGAACTAGCCCTCCAATCTTATAACCCAAGCCACTCAAGTAGCTATAATCACCAAATGGAAACCCTGTACTAGTTCCCAGTAGTTCACTTCCCAAAGAGATAAACATAGCCGGTAGCATAAATGCTAGCCAAGTTCCTAATCCCAACGTCCGGTAGGCATAAATAGAGACAGCTACTGTCCCTAAGATGATATCAACTACACCGCCGCCAGCCATACTTAACTGTACGGCAGTTTCTCCTACCTGCGATAAGTTGAAAATTATTTCGGCATTAGGTACTACCAGTAGCATCCCTACCAGTCCAAAGGCTTTTGACGCGATATGACCAATGAGGCATACGCGTTCAGCAATAATAAGTTGTCTCATGATAATTCCTTAACAAGATGTGACACGCGGCTACTCGGCTGCTAACAGTTTACAAATCTTTAACTACTTTGTACCGCAATTTTCGACAAACTTGTTTAGCTTTCTTGGGAAGAGCATAAAAGTCTATTGATTGAAGCTATAAAAATATGATGCTAAACTTACTAGTCTAAGCCATATATTCAAAATCTACATAATTTTATCTGTAAGAACTTCTGCTTTCTTGTCTCACTTCCTTCCATATTTTAAAAAACTCCTTTGATACTGGGATATCGTGAAGGGAGAAGACCATCATAACTGAGCAAGTCCTCAAGCAAAATAAAGTCTTGAGTTACTACACTTATTTATGTGATAAAACCTTAATCTTGTACTAGAAATATAAACCCATGTCAATTTTGAAAAGAGTTCCTTGGGTGTCCCTGGCACTAGTACTGCTAAGTTACAGTACTTTGGGCTGGGTAATATCAGAAACACGTGCTCCTATATTTGTGTGGGTGGCAACTGTAATTGCTATCTTGCTTTTAATCATAACGTTGACCGCTCCTTGGACGAAGATGACATATTACTACAGTCTTTTTCTGCAATCAAATACCAGGTCTTTTGGCGTTGCCGTCTTAGCAGCTTTCTTATTCTTTATTATGATTGCCTGGTTTCGGGTATTTCTTGATACTTTACTTATCATTTCAGCGACTATATTAGTCAGGATAGACTTTCAAAGAGCAGGTCTTAGGGAAGGGTTAGCTTTTTCCACTACCTCTATCTTTTCATTGGGAGGTTTAGCTTTGGGTGCGCTAATCTACAAGTTCATATACTCCCAAATGCCGTTAATGTGATGAAGTATACCAGAAAAAGCAAGCGATGCCTGGGTTGGGTTACGCCAATCCTTTAGAAGTAGTATTATTTACCTACAATTTCCTTTATAGCTCAAATTCCCAACTTTTTAAAAAGTCGGGAATTTTGTTTTGTTCAATACTTACTTGGGTTCAAAATGCAGGGTGTTCAAACAGCATTAGAGATAGGAAAAAATCCATAATAAAAATTGATACCCAACTAGTAACAACTGCTTTTGTTGCCGATTCTCCTACTTCCTTTGCTCCCCCTCTCGTAGTTAAACCCCAACTACAGCCAATGACAGCAACCAGCACTCCAAAAATAAACCCTTTTAGCAAAATAATAAACAAATCTGACGGTTCTAAAAAATTTCTGACTGATTCTAAAAATGTTTCGGGAATAATTTGGTAGAACTTTGATGCGGCAAAAACTCCGCCAATGATGCCTGTAACTAAAGCCAAAATCGTCATCAAAGGCACCATCAAACAACAAGCAATTACTCTAGGAAGTACTAGATAATCAATTGGATCGGTTTTGAGCATATAAAGTGCATCAATTTGCTCGGTAACTCTCATTGCACCTATTTCTGCTGCAAAAGCAGAACCTACTTGTCCCGCCATAATACTAGCGGTCAAAATTGGAGCTAATTCTCTACAAAAAGCTAAGGCAAAAGCACCTCCCACTGCATCAACAGCGCCAAATCTTACTAATTCCCTCGCCGTTTGAATAGTAAAAATCATTCCTGCAAAACCGCTGACAAGGAGAACTGGAGAGATAGAACCTGGTCCAGCGGTAACAAGATGTTGCAAAATCTTGCGATAGTAGGTTTTCCCTTGGAGTAAATGTAGCCACACTTGACCAAAGAGCAGTATTGCTGCGAAACAGCGTGTAATCCCAGATTGCTCAAATTTTGTTTTTGGTTGCAATTTTATCGTCCTTACGACTGACTTTTTTTGCACATTTGTTGTTATATCAATTTTCTAAAATCAGACTACAGATACAAATGGTAGGAACCCAGCCAGATGTAATCT
The DNA here is from genome assembly GCF_034530635.1 of Nostoc sp. EspVER01. NCBI lineage: Bacteria > Bacillati > Cyanobacteriota > Cyanophyceae > Nostocales > Nostocaceae > Nostoc > Nostoc sp. EspVER01. Next base: position 96,887 of record NZ_JAVRCS010000005.1, on the reverse strand, counting down.
GACTTTCTCAATTAATATAAATAAACGCACTAAGTGCGGCTTCCCGCAGGATATTACGAATTGGTATTAGGGTATGGTACATGAACAGACGCACTACTACTGCAAGGCGGAATTCAAAATTTAAAATTCAAAATTCAAAATGAATCCAGTATAACTGTTTCATTTATTTGGAATATATGGTTTATGTAAGCCGTGTTGTACTAGATTTTGACCCTCAAAGTAAAGAAGGCGTTTGCATATGGTTCAATTGAGCTTAGTAAACTTTAGCGGAAAATAGTACATAAAACATTGTGAGCTTTTTTGCTGCTGCTCTCATGCATTGTGTGCTATGGAGTTGCAATCTCTGGTCTGTCAAACTAGGAAAAGTAATTGAATCAACTCAAAGGGTTGAAAAATCTAATAATATTTCCAAATAATGTTAAACAATTTTTTATGAGCAGGATTAAATACATAATGTTTCTGTTGCTATTAATACTACCTTTCTCCGTGGTACATCCGGCTTTTGCGTCTGTATGCCGCAATTACGCTGTCTACGACGGTCTCCGCCACCAAATTTGCATTCTCAGTATCAGCCGAAGTGCCAAAAATTATTGGGAATACAAGGCAATTGTTAGCGTAGATGGCATAAAAAGACCTACAGAGGTTTACAATTGTCGCGAACGAGTCAAGGTTCAACAAGCTGGGACTGTTTTGCCCTTTGAGCAAAAAGGCCCTGGTGAGATGATATGCAGCTTTTTTAATTCTTCTCGGCGGTAAACACGCGCCAGATAATGAAGACGGTAAAACCTAGATAGGTGAATACTGTTAGCCATTCTTGCCAGCTACCAAATGCATTGTTCATCAGCAAAAGCCGGAAAATTAATATTTATCAATCCTACACGCTGATGTTACCAGTAGGTTGCTGTATTTTAGGAGATCAAAGAAGACTAGTCAAAAATTCTTAGCTAATTTTCCGGAATGGGTAACAATGGCGTGGTAGTAAATATCAGAGCATCGATATTATACTAAACCTCTATAACTAACCTTCGGGGAATATATCCCCATTGTTTTCCCTCAAGAACCCGGTCTTCATGACCGGGTTTTTGGTGTTTATAAAAAGTTACAGTCGAGAAAGCCAGGGAGAGAGTGATACCTACGCCAACGCAGCACTTATTTAAACTGTCTAGGTATCAAATAAAACTATTATCCAGAAACTTTTAAGAGATTTTATTGGTCTGGTTCTCCAAATTCTGCAAAAATCAACCAATGTCATCTTCTGCTCAAGGTATTCCCGGATTACCCGATTTGACGCATCCAGTTGAGCTTGTTCAATTTGGAACCCAGGCGCTCAAAGCTTCACTGTTATTAGTATTTTTGATTGTAGCTTTAGGAGTTGCGATCGCACTCATCAGTTTTTCTCTGCGTCGTAGCCAGCCGGAACAATTCATATTTATTGGCGAATGGGCTGTTCGTTATTCCCAACTGTTGCGGGGATTACAGCATTTAACTCTAGTATTAGTTCTGTTAGTACCGGGATTTTTTCTCTGTTCAACTTTAAGCAATCGCTATCACCACTGGGAACAAGCAAAGGTGGCTCAAGTGGCTGAAAGTGTTGCAGGTGAAAAGCTTGAACAATTTGCGCCTCAAGTCCGCTACTCGATTCGAGAGCCATACTCCTATAACACCCAAGTCAATGGCAAAATAGTCAAGGTAAATGAAACACGAGAGATCACCCGCTTCATGACGTTGGCTGGTTCGCAAATTCAAGTCAAGCTTGACCAAAGCGTAGATGTTCCAGGTCGTAGCTCAATTTATCGGGCAAATTATACTGCCGATTATAAAGTAGTTAACCAACTTAAGGATATTAATAATTTTTTCTTTGAAGCACCGCCACCCAACGGCTCCATACTGCTTAAGAGCTACAAAATCGAGCGTGACGGGACTAGGTTACAACAAACCAATCCGGGAGACTATGGTTTTCCCTTCCGGCTGCAACCAGGGGAAGAAACCACCTTTCGAGTTACCTATGAGGCTAGAGGCGGGCCTCGCTGGGTTTATAGTTCAGCGGGACAGTTGCTTTCTAACTTCCGCCTCATAGCAATTGCTAACTTTGCTCCGGCTAATTTTGCCAGTGGTATTGAACCTGATGAGATTAAATCTGACGGACGCAGTACGCAATTTACTTGGCAATTTGACGATAATGTTTCAGTTAAAAATCCATTTGGAGTTTTTACCAACACCGAACCTATTCGTCATACGGGGGTTATTCCGCGTCTTTTATTACTCGCACCAGCAATATTTTTGTGGTGGATATTGTTGTTATATTTATCACTGCCAATGAGTTTTAGAAATATTGCGATCGCTGGTAGTATTTTCTTTGCTTGTCTATTAAATTTGACCTATCTAGCCCGCGTTATCAATCCTCAGTTGGCTTGGACTTTAATTTCCATCATTTTACTAATTTTAACATGGGGATTGGGAGCTAGCCGCAGAGCTTCTCTAGCTGCGATCGTTGCTACTATTGCTGGAGCAGTGCTACCTATTTTTGGATTATTAGTGCCCTTTAGCGGACTAACTCTTAGTTTAGCAGGTTTGCTTTCAGCGGTTTGGCTAGCAGTTCGTCACTGGTATAGCAATACTTTTTGGTTAAAGGGGAAAGGGGAAAGGGAAAGGGTTTGAATTTACCTTTACCCCTTCCCCTTTAACCTTTTCCCCAAACCAAAAGAGAGATTGTTGGGTTTATCCGAAAAGTATTCACTGGTATGGCTGGTACAGTTTGCACCCAGAAGCTCAAAGATTGCAGACTCAGAAAAATGCTCAAGATTAGATAATTCCGTTATGATGAGCGAAGTTTTAGCGTGGGGCATTTATGGATAACGATTTACTTGCTTTCTTTGCGGCTGCTGGGTTACTCATTCTCTATCTTATCTTCTCAGCTTTAACTGAAATGGGTACTAAATTGCCTTGGAAGAAATAAGCTGATGGGGTAAAAAGTTTACACTTCTAAACCCCATTGAGTTTGGAAAAAAAGTAAACATCTTTTAGGCTTAGTTAATATACTTATTGTTTAAGAGAGTGCCAAATGCGCGATCCACAAAAGAACCACATTAAAGTTGAGCCGGCAACCCTTGTTTTGATCGTTTCTCTCCTAATACTCTTGCCTCTGCTATTTGTGGGTTTTTTCTCACAGTGAACATTAGATAGTTTAAAAATATCTATAGCAATTCTTCAATAGATTGGGTTAAAACTGATGAAACTCAAAATGTGCAATTTGATATTTACTAGTAGCAAAAAAAATGCCAGAAGAAAGTCAGATAGTTAACCTCAACAAGCAGGATAGTGAGAAAGACTCAACAAATATATTCCCACGACCCTTATCACAAAAACAGAAGGAATCCATCGAGGAATGCGAACGCCTGATCCAGCATTTTAAAAAGGAAGCTCTTGAACAAAAACGTTGGTTTCAGGGACTCAAATATTCAAGTATTTTTCTTGCTGCAACTGTAACTATTCTTTCTGCGATCGCTGCAAGTAAAAAGATTGAGCAATTAAATTGGGCTGTTCCGATTATTAGTGGGCTTGCTACTCTCTCTACAACATTGTTAACTCAAACAGCCTCTCAGAAAGTCTGGGTACACTCACGAGGGGTAGAACAAAAGCTACAAGTAGAAAAGTTTTTATATTTACAAGCTGCTGGTGTTTATTCACAAATAACAAATGAAGAAGAAAAAATTTGTCAATTTTCCAATCGAATAATGGAGATATGGTCACAAGGTCATGAGACTTGGGAGAACAATGTAGCTGATGGAATAAATAGAAAAAGTAATTAACAGCAAATACAACTGTAGCGTATCAGCTTTTCTTCAATTCTCAAACAATGCTATAGCGCGATCGCCTTTTGTATCAGGTGCGTTAAGCTACTGTTAACGCACCAAATTCCATCAAAACTACTTAGGTAAAACCTGCCGTAGTGCTGCTAAGAGTTGGTCAACGCTTTCCTTTCGACTATTAAAGCCCATCAATCCGACGCGCCAAACTTTTCCAGCCAGTTCGCCAAGACCACCGCCAATTTCAATATTATGTTCATTGAGTAATTGCCGAGCGATCGCTTTACCATCTACCCCTTCTGGAATGCATACAGTGGTAAGCGTTGGCAGTCTATACTCTTGCTCAACGTGCATACTTAGTCCTAAATTCTCTAAACCTTCCCAGAGATATTCTACGTTCTTTTGATGCCGCTGCCAGGAATTTGCTAATCCCTCTTCTGCAAGCAAACGCAGTGCTTCCCGCAATGCATAGTATAAATTAATGGGTGCTGTGTGGTGATAGGTGCGTTCAGCGCCCCAATACTTGCCCAGCAACAACATATCTAAATACCAGTTTGCAACTTTCGTTTGCCGCTGTTGCAATTTCTCAAAAGCACGCGCACTCATTGTAAAAGGAGAAGCACCAGGCGAACAACCTAACCCTTTTTGGCTACAACTATAAGCTAGGTCAACTCCCCAAGCATCCAAAAACAAAGGGACACCGCCCAAACTTGTCACCGTATCCACTAATAACAAAGTGCCAAATTCACGACACAAATCAGCGACCCCTTCCAACGGTTGACGTGCGCCAGTGGAAGTTTCGGCATGAACTAGAGCTAAGATAGCAGGACGATGAATTTTTAAGGCAGTTTGGAGTTCATCCAAGTTAAAAACTTGTCCCCAAGGTTTGGTAATGGTTCGCACATCAGCGCCATAACGTCCAGCCATATCCACGAGGCGATTACCAAAGTAACCAGCTACACCAATTAAAACTACATCACCAGGTTCTACAGCATTGGCGATGGTTGCTTCCATTGCAGCTGTTCCCGTACCGCTGACTGCAATGGTAAGTGAGTTTTCTGTTTGCCATACGTACCGTAGCAACGACTGAATTTCATCCATGAGTGCGAGAAAAGTTGGGTCAAGATGCCCAACGGGTGAAGTATTCATCGCTTGGAGAACTGTGGGGTGGGCATTAGATGGCCCTGGCCCCAACAGCAGACGGGATGGGATTTCTAGCGGCGTGAGTTGCAAGCGCCCAGAGTCGTTAATTGAAATTGTTTGCGTCATAAATCTCTCTTCATTTAGACGATACTTACCGGATCATATAGGAATCCGATTTGATTCCTGAACTTACTTGTGTAGGGAGGGAACAGGAAATCTGGAAATAGGGCATTGCAGCGCACAGTGGTATGAATTGAGGCAAGCAGGAGAAACTGGGGAAAATTTTGGACGTTGCTAAATCATCCCGCAAATATGCAATGCCGGGATTATAGATGTGTACTGAGTTTTTTATCAAAAGTTTCAGCTATTTTCTATGCCCAAAATTTCTAAATCTTCATTAATTAAACTGGTGGATTTACCGAGGGAAAGGATTTATTTTATTCCTACATTGAAAGTGAAAGCAACTACAAGAAACATCAGCAAAAAGTTTCATTTTTGCTGAATATCAGGGATTTACTCTTGGACAATTATGATAAAGCATAGTAGCAATAAAAACTTTACTATACACAAAATATCTAACAGCATTAATATTAAACCAACTTTAGACTTGTATCCTACTCGTCTAGTTTTTATTGACCCACAAGTTGATGACTACCAAAGTCTGGTGATGGGTGTATTACCAGATACCTCAGTTGTAGTCTTAGATGCCAATCAAGATGGCATTGAGCAAATTAGTCAAGTGCTGGAGTCTTATCAGGGAGTCAATAGTCTGCACATTGTTTCCCACGGCGCACCTGGGTGCATCTATTTGGGCAAAAGTCAACTCAACAACGAAACGCTCAATCGTTACGCAGCCCAACTTATGGGTTGGGCAAATGCTTTGAGTGAAGATGCACAACTACTGCTGTATGGTTGCAAAGTCGCTCGAAACGAGGCAGGTGTATTATTTATACGCTGTCTGAGCGAATTGACAGGTGCAGTAGTAGCGGCCTCTGATGACTTGACAGGGAGTGCTGCATTAGGTGGTGATTGGGAACTGGAGGTTTCTACAGCGCCTATTGTTCCTCGTTTAGCGTTTGGGCAAGAAGTAATAACAGCCTACGCTTCAATTCTACCTGTAGTTCTTGATGACAGCTTTGATAGTGATGGCAAAATCACTACTGATATTGGTACTAATACCACTGACATGGCCTACAGCATTGCCCTGCAAGACGATGGCAAGATTCTGGTAGCGGGAGTGAGTAATAATAACTTTGCTGTGGTACGTTACAACAGCAATGGTAGTCTCGACACCAGCTTTGGTACTGCTGGCAAGGTCACTACTAACTTGGGCAGTACTGACATAGCCTACAGCATTGCCCTACAAGACGATGGCAAGATTCTGGTAGCCGGAGTGAGTAGTAGTAACTTTGCTGTTTTACGTTACAACAGCGATGGTACTCTCGACACCAGCTTTGGTACTGCTGGCAAGGTTATTAATAACTTGGGCAGTAGTGACATCGCCTACAGCGTTGCCCTGCAAGACGATGGCAAGATTCTGTTAGCGGGAGTGAGTAATAGTAACTTTGCTGTTTTACGTTACAACAGCAATGGTACTCTCGACACCGGCTTTGGTACTGCTGGCAAAGTCATTACTAACTTGGGCAGTACTGACATTGCTAGAAGCATTACCCTGCAAGACGATGGCAAAATTCTAGTGGTGGGAGTGAGTAATAGTAACTTTGCTGTGGTACGTTACGACAGCAATGGTAGTCTCGACACCAGCTTTGGTACTACTGGCAAGGTCATTACTGATATTGGTACTAATACCACGGACACCGCCTACAGCGTTAGCGTACAAGCTGACAGCAAGATTCTGCTGGCGGGAGTGAGTAGCAGTAACTTTGCTGTGGTACGTTACAACAGCAATGGTAGTCTCGACACCAGCTTTGGTACTGCTGGTAAGGTGGTTACTAACTTGGGCGGTACTGACATAGCCTACAGCGTTAGCGTGCAAGCTAATGGCAAAATTATTGTGGGGGGTTCGAGTAGCAATAACTTTGCTTTAGTACGTTACAACAGCAATGGTACTCTTGACACTAATTTCAATACTACTGGCATTATCACTACTGATATCGGCACAAATACTACTGATAATGCCTATGCTCTTATCCAACACGATGGTACGGTAATAGTCGCGGGAGTAAGCGCCAATAACTTTGCGGTGGCACGCTACAGGGTTAACCAAAATCCAGTGCTAGTGAACGAAATCGCAGATAAGGAGACTCCAGAAGACATAAACTTCAACTTCACAATCTCAGATAGCTTCCAAGATCAAGATCCTGAAGACACTCTCACCTACACTGCCACTCTCGAAAACGGTGACTCTCTACCCAGTTGGTTAAGCTTTAATACTGCTACTCAAACATTCAGTGGTACTCCGTTAAATGAGAATGTGGGTAGCTTGAACATTAAAGTTACTGCTACGGATACTTATCTTGCTCAAATCAGTGATGTGTTTACACTCACTGTTAATAACACCAACGATGCGCCACAAGTAGCTTCGCCCATCGCTTCTCAACAAGCAACAGAAGACGCAGTTTTCAATTTCACAATCCCCGCAAACACCTTCATTGATGTCGATGCTGGAGACATTCTCACCTACACTGCCACTCTTGAAAACGGCAACCCTCTACCGAGTTGGTTAAGTTTCAATGCTACTAACAAAACCTTCAGTGGTACTCCCTTAAATGAAAACGTCGGTAGCCTGAATATCAAAGTTACCGCCACGGATATTGCTCAAACTCAAGCGAGTAATATATTTACACTCACTGTTAATAACACCAATGATGCGCCACAAGTAGCTTCGCCCATCACTCCTCAACAAGCAACAGAAGACGCAGTTTTCAATTTCACAATCCCCGCAAACACCTTCATTGATGTCGATGCTGGAGACATTCTCACCTACACTGCCACTCTTGAAAACGGCAACCCTCTACCGAGTTGGTTAAGTTTCAATGCTACTAACAAAACCTTCAGTGGTACTCCCTTAAATGAAAACGTCGGTAGCCTGAATATCAAAGTTACCGCCACGGATATTGCTCAAACTCAAGCGAGTAATATATTTACACTCACTGTTAATAACACCAATGATGCGCCACAAGTAGCTTCGCCCATCACTCCTCAACAAGCAACAGAAGACGCAGTTTTCAATTTCACAATCCCCGCAAACACCTTCATTGATGTCGATGCTGGAGACATTCTCACCTACACTGCCACTCTTGAAAACGGCAACCCTCTACCGAGTTGGTTAAGTTTCAATGCTACTAACAAAACCTTCAGTGGTACTCCCTTAAATGAAAACGTCGGTAGCCTGAATATCAAAGTTACCGCCACGGATATTGCTCAAACTCAAGCGAGTAATATATTTACACTCACTGTTAATAACACCAATGATGCGCCACAAGTAGCTTCGCCCATCACTCCTCAACAAGCAACAGAAGACGCAGTTTTCAATTTCACAATCCCCGCAAACACCTTCATTGATGTCGATGCTGGAGACATTCTCACCTACACTGCCACTCTTGAAAACGGCAACCCTCTACCGAGTTGGTTAAGTTTCAATGCTACTAACAAAACCTTCAGTGGTACTCCCTTAAATGAAAACGTCAGTGCAAACGTCGGTAGTCTGAACATCAAAGTTATCGCTACGGATATTGCTCAAGCTCAAGCAAGTAATGTCTTTACACTCACTGTTGATAACACCAATGATGCGCCACAGGTGGCAAATGCGATCGCTAATCAACAAGCAACAGAAGACACGGTTTTCAACTACACTATCCCAGACAACACATTTAAGGATGTCGATGCTGGCGACACTCTCACCTACACTGCTACTCTCGAAAACGGTGACTCTCTACCGAGTTGGTTAAGCTTCAATGTTGCAACCAAAACCTTCAGTGGCACTCCTTTAAATGCAAACGTGGGTAGCCTCAACATTAAAGTTATCGCCACAGATACTGCTCTTGCTCAAGCGAATGATGTTTTTGTACTCACCGTTAACAACACCAACGATCCGCCAGAGGTATTTCAGGCGATCGCAGATAAACAAGCAACAGAAGACACAGTTTTCAACTTCACTATCCCTGACAACACATTCATTGATATCGATGGCGATAGTCTCACCTACACTGCTACTCTCGAAAACGGTGACTCTCTACCGAGTTGGTTAAGCTTCAATGCTGCGACCAAAACCTTCAGTGGTACTCCCTTAAATGCAAACGTGGGTAGCCTGAACATTAAAGTTACTGCTACAGATCCAGCTCTTGCTCAAGTCAGTGATGTTTTTGTACTTACCGTTAACAACACCAACGATGCGCCAGAGGTGGGGAATGAAATTGCAGATCCAGAAACAACAGAAGACACGGTTTTCAATTTCACTTTCTCAGAAGACGCCTTCATTGATATCGATGCTGGCGATCATCTCACTTACACTGCAACCTTGGAAAACGGCAACGCTCTACCGAGTTGGTTGAATTTTAATGCTAATACTAAAACCTTCAGTGGCACTCCCTTAAATGCAGACGTGGGTAATCTGAATATTAAAGTTACTGCCACAGATACTTCTCTTGCTGAAGTCAGTGATGTGTTTGTACTCACTGTTAAAAACGCCAATGATGCACCAGAGGTGATGAATGAAATTGCAAACCAAGAAGCAACAGAAGACACGGTTTTCAATTTCACTTTTTCAGAAGACACCTTTATTGATGTCGATGCTGGCGATAGCCTCACTTACACTGCCACTCTCGAAAATGGCGATCTTCTACCCAGTTGGTTAAGCTTCAATGCTGCTACCAAAACCTTTAATGGCACTCCCTTAAATGCTGATGTGAGTAACTTCAACATTAAAGTTACTGCTAGGGATATTTTTGGGGTTGAAGTCAGCGATGATTTTGCACTCACTGTTAAGAACGTTAACGATGCACCAGAGTTAGTTGAAGCGATCGCTAATCGAAAGGTACTCATAAATACGCAGTTTAATTTCACTATCCCAGAAAATTCTTTCATTGATGTCGATGCTGGCGATAGCCTCACCTACACTGCTACTCTCGAAAACGGCGATCCACTGCCCAGTTGGCTAACTTTTAATTCTGCTACCCGGAATTTTAGTGGTACTCCGACAATGGAGAATTTGGGTAATCAGAATATCAAAGTCACAGTCAAGGATATTTCTGGGGATGAAGTCAGTAATGTGTTTGTATTGACAGTTGCTAAGTTCAATAGCACACCAATTGTAGATCGGGCGATCGCTGACCAAAAGGCCACAGCAAAAACTACTTTCAACTTCACCATTTCTGAAAATACTTTTAGCGATGTGGATCTTGAAGATACCTTGACCTACACCGCTACTTTAGACAACGGCGATCCACTACCTAGTTGGTTAACCTTCAATGCTAATGAGCTTACCTTCAGCGGCACTCCTACGAATGATCATGTGGGTAGCTTGAACATTAAAGTCACCGCCACAGATCCGGCTCTTGCTGAAATTAGTGATGTATTTGCACTCACAATTGCTAAAGCTAATAATCCACCAATTGTAGATCGGGCGATCGCTGACCAAAAAGTTACGGCAGAAACTACCTTTAACTTCACCATCCCTGAAAACACCTTTAGCGATGTAGATATTGAAGATACCCTAATCTACACTGCTACCTTAGACAACGGCGACCCACTACCCAGTTGGTTAACCTTCAATGCTAATAAGCGTACTTTCAGCGGCGTTCCGACGATTAATAACTTGGGTAGCTTGAACATCAAAGTTATCGTCAAAGATTCGGTTGGGGCTGAAGTCAGTGATGTGTTTGCACTCACCGTTGCTCAAGGAATTACTGCTGAGACTGAATCAATCAGCCTACTCACAAGAATTACAGGTGATATCTTTACGATCAAAAATCAAGTTAACGGTGAAAAAGCCAAACTCTCAGTCAAGATTAAAAGCAACACCTCTGAAGAAGTCAATGAACTGGGTGTATTTGTCGTTGACGATGCAGAAGGTAGGATTAACGGTGTAGCCCCTGGTGCTGCAAATTACACCGAACTAGCTCTCCAACGGGCAACAGTGCTTCTTTCATCTCTTGTCAAACTACCCAATGGTTTTAATCCCACTGACCTCAGCAGCCTACTGGAATTCAACTCTGAGAGCAATCTAAGATTTTATTTAATCCGTAGCAGCACTACTCAGGCGGTGCTATCTGGACAAACCCCGTTTTCTCAGGTGCTTTTTTCCTCGGATACGAATGTGGACGATACAGGGTTCTCTCTCAACTTCCAGAATTTGGTTGTCAAGATTGCAGCAACAGAGCAAGATCCACCTCTAGGTACTGGTCTTCAAGGAAAATATGAACCTGAACTAATTGATTTACGGGATGTGAAACAATTGGTAAAAGCCGAATTTGTGGTTCATAGAGAAGCCGCTTTTAACAACTTTGTCGGCTTTTATCAGATAACTGATGAGAATGGTGGCATCGATACCAATGGCGATGGTACAGCAGATGTGCTGGTTGGACAGGCAGGTTATACTCAAGCTGCGATTAGTAACCGTGTCGCTGGTATTGATTTGAGTGTGGCTAACGAAGGTACAGCAAGTTTTACAGGCACTTTCCAGCCTGGTGCTATTTTCGTCCCATTTATCATTGTTAATGCCGGGGCTGATGCAATTCTTGATAGCAATCCCAATAACGATCCGGCAGTTTACTTTTCCTTCTTGGGCGCTAACACTGACAAAGCAGATCATATTCGCCTGTTAGGGAATAACGCTTTTGGCTTTGAGGATTTGGCAAATGGCGGCGATCGAGATTACAACGATTTGATTGTCCGGGTTAATTTGAGTATCGCCTAGTCTGAAGTGACTCCGTATAGGTGTAATTATAGCCTGTAAGCTTTATTGAGCAGTGAGTACAGGCTTTTTTATGAAAAAGTCAAATATGAGTCATAAAGAGCGATCGCATCACCGATGTTTTAGTGACAGAAGATGCGATCGCAGCAAAGTATTACAGTGATTCAAACAAATATGTGAGAGTATATTTATCGTAAATAAAAGGGTTTAAGACCCCTACCTCTACAGGTAGCCCCCAGTTTCAGTCGGGGTTTAAATCCCCCGGAGTTGCTCAAGAATGGGGAGACCCCTTGGCGCTAGCCTCTCCCTTTGGGAGAAGACCGCACTCCTCTTCGTCTGAAATTGTCTTTAATTTTGAATTTTGAATTGTTAATCACTTACCCGGAGACAGAATTATGGTTTTTGCTGGCAAACGACCAAATAATTTAGGTATTAGCAACGGTAAATTAGCATCCTGCCCTAATTCCCCTAACTGCGTTTCTAGTCAGAGTCCAGATGCATCTCACCAAATTGCACCACTGACTTTTACATCTACTCCAGAAGAAGCGATTACTAATCTTAAACAGATTATTGAGTCTTTACCAAGAACCAAAATCATTACCGAAAGTCAAGATTATTTATATGCAGAATTTAAAAGTGCTTTACTGGGATTTGTGGATGATGTAGAATTCTATCTAGACCGGAATGCCAATGTTATCCATGTGCGTTCAGCTTCACGTTTAGGTCAAAGCGATTTAGGTGTTAATCGTAAACGAATAGAGACGATTAGAGCCAATTTCAAGTAATTTGTAATTGAACTAAGGATTGGAGATTAAAGACTGGGATAAGTAAGTAGTTGGACAAAATTAATTACACAATGTGGCGTTGCTGAATTAAGGGATGATTCTTGTAGGGTGGGCATCCTGCCCGCCCGGAAATACAAGGGACGCTCATGTTGCCCATCCCACAAAAATAGTAAAATTATCCCGCAAATATGCAACCCCCACAATGTTATTACGAGTGAGACATTCGCAGAGTATTGGATTGCTTCACTTGGTTTGCAATGGTTGTAAATATTTTTGTCCATCTATTTATGTGGATTCAGACCCCTGTAAAATCTGGAATGACGATTGTGCAATGTGGTGTGGTATTTCACCGAAAATTCTGAATTACCAATTAGTTAAACTCTGCGATCGCAATATTTGTGAAACTTAATTTATTTAAAAACTTTGACTCTCGACCCCGATTAATCATTGCTATCGGACTCGCTGTATTAGTTTTAGTAATCCTGCCGCATTCTCTGCACTTACCTACTCGCATTCTCTGCGCTTGGAACTCCGGTATTGACTTTTTCTTAGGTATAACGTGGTGGAAAATGACCAAGGCTAACCCACAAAAAATTCGCCGTTATGCTGAGAGTGAATATGAAGGACATTTGGCTATATTTATGCTGGTGATTGCTGCGGCTTGTGCCAGTGTTTTAGCTATTGGGTTTTTACTAACTGATAAAAAAGGATTGTCAATAATTCTGCTTACCCTACATGTCATACTTTCAATTATGACCATTGTCGGTTCCTGGTTACTAGTGCATACGATGTTTGCAGTGCAATATGCACACAGCTATTACAAATATATTAATCGTAATCATAGTAAAGAAATAACTAGAGGTTTAGATTTTCCTCATAACGACTATCCAGACTACTGGGAATTTTTATATTATTCATTTGTAGTCGGCATGACTAGTCAAGTTTCAGATGTGCAGACAACATCACCCGATATGAGACGCTTGACTCTGTTACATGGCATCTTATCTTTCTTTTTCAATACTACCATTTTAGCTATGAGTATTAATATCATTGCATCGCTGATTTAAAAATTGTTTGACTCAGCCAAAAGTATGATTATTTAGTTCTCTACTTAGAGAATGAGGTGAAAAAACCAAACTATGTAAAGATAAGTAAATACGTATAATGCGTCTTTGTGAGAAATGCGGGTTCAGAGCGATCGCTCTGAACCCGCATTTCTCAGAATCTCTGCGTTCGCTAATCTGTTAATTCTTGTGCAGAATAAGTTTCGGGCATTTGATTTTTGTTTAAGTGCCAGTATTGGCTGTTCCAGGACGGTAGATGTTGGGTTGAGGTTCACCATCAACGATCAAGTGACCTACTAAACCTTTTTCCAGACGAGAGAGTGCGTGGTCAACCAGCATGAAGCGTCCAGGTACTTCTACTTTGAATTCCACCATTGTTGCGCCACCCGGAGGTACACTCGTCGTTTGCAAATTCGTCAGTGGGGTAGAGGTGAGGGATGCTTCGGGATAGACGCGATCGAAGACTTCACCAATCACATGGAATGCTGAGGTGTAGTTCGGGCCTCCAACTCCAAAGAAGATACGAACCTTTTCACCGACTTTGGCATGAAGGGAAGATTTCTCTACTAGTGCTTTCGATGCACCGTTGAACACAAAGTATTCAGGTTGTTCTTTGAGAAGTTTATCAACACTAAATTCTTGGTTTCCATGATAACCAGTAGGTTGTACGGTGTAGAGTTCGCCTTGCATGACATAGAACTCGCGATCGACCTTCGATAATCCACCTTCAGGTTCTACCAAAATCAAACCATACATCCCATGAGAGATGTGCTGTGCCACTATCGGCGTTGCACAGTGGTAAACAAATAGACCTGGATTTAGGGGTTTAAAGGTAAAGACCTTTTCATCGCCCGGTGAAGTTTGTGTGAGTGCAGCACCACCACCTTGACCTGTGACCGCATGGAGGTCAATTGAGTGAAGATTGCGGCTTTTAGGATTGTTCTTCATTCGCAGTTCTACAGTATCGCCTATTCGGACTCGTACAAAGGGCCCAGGAACTTTACCGTTATATGTCCAGTAGCTATAGGTTGTACCATCTGCAAGTTGACCCTCTACTTCGGTAGTTTCTAGGCTGACACGCACCAATTGCGGATTGCGTTTGCCAATGGGTTGAGGAATAGCAGTGGGTGACTGAATAATATTGGCGGCTTTCGTTTCTGTAAAGACTTGAGCCGCATTCTGATTCTTCACAATAAGCTGACCGATCATGCCCGCTTCTTTGTGACCAGGAATTGAACACAAGTAGGTAAACGTCCCTTCTTTGTCCGCTTGGAATGTAACAATCGAAGCCGCTCCCTGACGCTTAACTCTACCCGACTGAACCTTAAAGTCTGGGATAATGATGTCGTGTTCGGCACCATCACCATCACCATCAATCAACGTAATCTGCACCACATCCCCAACACTTACCGTTAGATTGGGATTAACTTGACCATCAATCTTACTACCCTGTCCAGTAAAGATAAGCTTGCCTTCACCAATAGCGGTGCGAAGAGTGAAGGCAACATCAGGATGATTGTAAGAGTCGTTTTTAGTTTGTTGTTGTGGGTTCTGTGCTAATGAACTCACGGGGTTTGACGCTACTGGAACTGTGGCAGGCAGTTTCAGGAAAGGAAATAGACTGAAGCAGAATCCTAACAACATTAGAAATAAGACGGCGATCGCAGTGATTAGCCATCGCCGTTGTCTTAAGAAGTTCATACAAGAGATACCTTACATACTAAACTCAGCGGATTTTCATCAGAAGTCCAGTTTTTCACCAACGTTGTCCTAAGTATCGAAGTTTTCAGCTATATTGAACTTCACAGAAAGTGAAATATATATTTGACAAAATCACTGAATTATTACTCACTTATTAAGTCCGTCAATATGGCGAAAACTATTAAAAATAAAGCTTTAAGGCTCTCTTAGCACCCCTGAATGACTGGAGTTAATGATTAACTAGCGATTTGGTCAACTTTCTTCCAGGTACTTGATCGGTGACAAGTCTTGACATCTGAGTATAAGTTCCAGAGAAAATATCACAGACAGAAAGAATAAGATGATTAAGTAAAACTCGTGCATAACTTACCACTTAACTTGTTTATGAATCAATGCCAGATAAATCATTTAATAGGATTATTTGGACATCATTTAAATCAATTAGCCTTGAATTATGCTTGGTTCTTAACAAGTTAGATTTAGTAAGAAATTATTTAAAGACAGTAATACATAGTTGTAAAAATTTCCCACTACCTACTTAGACAAGATATGCTGATTCAAAAAGGCGAAATATCGATTCGTCTCATGCAAGATGAAATGTATGATTATGAGTTGATGGCAAAATGGTTAACTAATGCAAAAGTTTTAGAATTTTATGAGGGAAGAGATAATCCTTTTCCCTTAGAAAGAATTATAGAAACATACAAACCGATGGTTAGAGGAGATGAGCCAGTTATTCCGTGCCTCCTCTACTATCAAAATATTCCCATTGGTTATTTGCAGTATTGTACGCTCAATGACTTATCGGAAACTGATAGACAATTGTATCATCTCGACCAAACTGAGCGTGTTTATGCGATTGACTTGTTCATTGGCGAAACCGACTATTGGAACAAGGGAATTGGTACAAAAATTCTGTCAGTAGTTATCGACTATCTTTTTGAACAGTGTCAAGCTCATAAAATTGTCATAGATCCGCACGTTGACAATTATCGTGCTATTCGCTGCTATGAAAAATGTGGTTTTGTGAAAGTAAAACTATTGCCAGCAAATGAACTGCATGAAGGAGAATACTCAGATTGTTGGCTCATGGCAATAGAGCCAAAGAAATCATGAGGAAACGCATTCTACCTGTTATGCCTTCTTACCTGCTACTGGTTCGGCTATATTTTCCATATCGACCAGATTCCACTTTAAACCTTTGCTCCTATATATGCGCTTCTGCAAATTTGGATAATCACCGATATCATGGTCTAGCCTTTGACCAACTACTATACATTTGAATATACAATTGCCCGTGTTTTTCAGGTTGTGCGGCTTGCCACCAGCGCGATATCCAATAAAATCTCCTGCTTTAACTGGATAAACGCTTTCTCCAATTGTTGCCTCAGCTTCTCCCTCAAGAACGTATACGCACTCTTCTTCGTGATAGTGCATATGAAGCTCCGTTGATTCACGTCCAGGCTCTACTTCAATGATGTGGAAACCGATATTTTTTAACCCTGTCAAATCCCCTAAAGACTTATTCAGTCTGCGAGCATTGGAGTTAAGAAAATGTGTTTTTTCTAGTCCTTCATAAGACTCAATCTCTTCTTTGGTGACTAAATACTTTTCCATTTCTTGATACCAAGGTGCTAAGAAAATTTGATGGTGAATAAAGGAGGGGACTAAAGATGAATTAAGACGGAAGTTAAAACAGGTTCAAGGATTCCATTTCAGTACAAGCGATGCCTACGGCGGTAAACTACGCTTCTATTTGTGGATGGGATTATATCATCATCTCGTTATTAAGTGCAACTTCATAGAGAATTGGTATTAGTTAATGTCTGACTGGATACCGAGATGTAGCTAGCTATAGTACGTTCCTAACTTAACTCGCGTGTTCCCAGTCACTAAGTAATTCATGTTGTTGTACTATTTTATGGTATTTATGAAATGGTACTTTAGGAGTACCAATACTCCTACCAGGAAAAGACTGTTTTTTGGTCTTGGTAGGTCTATTTTCTAGGGTGGTTGAACTGAACTGTTGGGTTTTCATTGTTAAATAAATCTCTGATTCAAATCTGAGCACCAATTTATAACATCAAGTTGCAAATGGCAAATTTCTGAAGAAAAAGAAAAAATACATATTAAATTTCTAAAGGAAAGAAGAAAAATTTAAGAGTTGATTTACTAAGAAGGGGAAAAGGGGGAAAGGACAGGAATAAAGAACTTTTCCTCACAAGTTACAAAGCCCCTGTTTTTAAATAGGTCGAACAAAAAAAGAAGATTTTGGAGACACGTAGTGCGTTGCCCTTGGCGTCTCGCAGAGAGTTGAAACCCCTGCTTTTAAGTGTGGGGTTGCCTTTCCCCTTTCCCCTTTCCCCTTCTTCATTCTTAGAGGTTGTTTGAAAAGTGTTTCGCTGTGACTTTAGGCACTTTAGATCCCCCCTAACCCCCCTTAAAAAAGGGGGAACCGGAATCAAAGTCCCCCAATTGATCGGGGGATTTAGGGGGATCTAAAATTTTTGATACCGACAAGAGGACTTTTCAAACATCCTCTTAAGATGAAGTGTTGCCAATGAGACTAACGATCGCAGCGGCTAAATCCACAGGATCGACGGGTTTAGGTAGATGTTTTTGAAATCCTGCTGCCATTGCTTGGTTGTAATTAATTTCTCCTGCATAAGCAGTTAAAGCGATCGCAGGTATTTCTCCGCCTTGCTCTGGCGGTAATTTTCTCACCTCACGTAGCAACATATAGCCATCCATGAAGGGCATTCCAATATCGCTTAAGAGGATATCTGGCTGGGATTGCACTAATGTTTGCAGCGCTTCATCTGCTGATTCAACTGCCGTTACTGTCGCGCCATATTGCTCCAGCGCAAAGCTAAAAAATTCTCGCACATCGGCTTGATCGTCCACAAGCAGGATTTGGACTCCAGCCAGTAATGTCTCCTCAGTATCGAGTTCTGCTTGAGAAGTCTCACTACTGCTAACTCGCAACTCAGAATTTTTGAGCAGAGGCAGTTTGACTGTGAATGTAGCTCCTTGTCCTTCTCCCAGACTCTCTGCCTGAACTGTGCCACCGTGAAGTTCTACCAGATGACGCACAATTGCCAGTCCCAATCCTAATCCACCAAAAACTCTGGTTGTCTTAGCATCTGCTTGCCGGAAGTAATCAAAGACATAGGGTAAAAATTCTGGGTTAATTCCTTTACCTGTATCAATTACCTGGATTTGGGCATCTAAACCAACTTGCTGTAGACGCACTTCTACAAGCCCATCTGTAGGTGTGAATTTGACGGCATTGGAGAGGAGATTCCACATCACTTGTTGCAAGCGATCGCCATCGCCAAGAACTTTGCCGATATCATTACTTAATACCGTTTGAATTTGAATCGATTTGGCTTCTGCTGCTAAACGTACTGTTTCTAATGCAGCTGCGATCGCTATTTTCAAATCCACTGCATGGAGATTTAACCTAACCTTACCTTGCAAAATCCGCGAAACATCAAGTAAATCTCCAATCAATTGGGTTTGTAACTTGGCATTCCGCTCGATGGTTTCCAATGCCCGGATTTTAGTAGCTTCGTCGAACTTGCGGGTTCTGAGTAGCTTTGCCCACCCTAAAATCGGATTCAAGGGAGTTCGGAGTTCATGGGAAAGGACAGCGAGAAATTCATCTTTAATGCGGTTGGCTGTCTCGGCTTCTGCCCTAGCTGTCTTTTCAGCTTCGTAAAGTTGAGCGCGGGCGATCGCTTGTGCACACTGCTGTCCCAGTGTCAACATAAATCCCCGGTCTTCTTCATTAAATATTCGTCCAGTAGTAAAGCTTAATCCCAAAGCCCCAATTACTTTACCTTCTACTACCAAGGGAATGGAAGCCCAAGCATTATTCGCCATAACAGTCACAACATCTGCTAAGTTGGGATATCTAGCAATCATGGCTGCTAAATTTTCTAAAAAAATCGGCTGCCCAGTTCTGACTGTTTCTGCTATTTGGTTAGGTGCTGTGATGGGAAAAGTTGTCAAAGTATTTATGAGCGTTTGCGGATAGCCAATTGCTTGCACAACTTTTAGGGTAGTATTTCCTTCAGTAAGTAAGACAACGGAACCACCAGTAGCTTCCAAGGCGGCAATGCCTTGGTTCACCACTACATCAGCCACCTGTTGGGGAGTTAAGGCTTCTGAGAAGGCAGCAGTTATTTTTTGTAAAAGTACTGTGCGATTGACAGACCGTTCAGTTTCCTGATAAAGTCTGGCGTTGTCGATGGCTGTCGCTGCCCGTCGAGCAATATCTTCTGCTAAAGCCAAGTCTGTTTGTTGATAGTACCGACCAGATTCGGCGGTAAAAAAAGAGATGGCTCCAAATAATTGCCCGCGAGAACGAACTGGAATCACCATCAGAGAACGAATACCCAGACTTTGCAGCAATTGCAGATGTTCGTTGTCTTCAGACATCTCTACAAGATTAGAGTCAGATAATTCGGGATAAAAGATAGATATTCCTAGTCTTAGCTGCCGTACAAGCTGTTTGGCTTTGGTTTTGGGTCGATAACGCCGTCGGATTTCGTCTAAAATATTTAATTTTGTGGGATCGGCAATTGCGATGCCTGCGGCGGTAAACAACGCAATTTGTTTACTTGACCAATCTTCCTCAAAGACATCTACAATGCACAAATCGGCTAAAGTTGGGACTGCTAGATTAGCCACACTTTCCAAGGTGATTTCATAATCTAATGAGGCAGCTAATAAGGTGCTGGCTTCGACTAAAAAGTTTTGTGTGGCTTCAACTCGTCTGCGATGACTAATATCTTCAATAATGCCTAATGCATACATTGGTTGTCCCTTCGCATCCCAAACTGCTGATGAAGTTAGATTTACCCACACAATGGAACCATCTTTGCGGATGTAGCGCTTTTCTAAGGAATAACCACTAATTTCTTTTGCTACAACTCGCCGAGCATTTTCCAAATCAACTTCTAAGTCATCAGGGTGGGTAATTTCCTGAAAGTTCATTTGCATTAACTCTTCATGGCTATACCCAGTAATTTCACACAGAGCAGGATTAATTTGCAGAAATTGTCCATCCAACCCTACTAAAGTAATACCCACAGCTGCCTGATTGAACATTGCCCGAAACCTTTCTTCGCTTTCTCGCAAAGCAACTTCTGTTTGCTTTGCTGCTGTCACATCTGCCAAAATAATGCCAATTCCTACCGTTTCACCCATTGCGTTATCAACTGGGTAATAGTTGCCGAGCCAGTAACCATAACGTCCTAGTTGTCCTCTTGTCTCACCACTGATTTCCATATTCAGCAGGGGTTCTCCAGTATCTAACACGCGCTGTAACTGTGGCTCTAACTCAGCCGCCATCGCTGGCAAAACTTCCCTAAATTTGCGTCCTAGATGTTCTTCTATAGTTAAACCGTTAATGTCAGCGAAAACTTGATTAATGCGGATATATTGCAGTTCCCTATCTAAAAAGCATACGGCAACAGGAGCCGCTCCTAGCAGGGCATCGAGGAGAGATAGAGATTCGGCATAATGGATTAAAGCTTGGTGGATGTCTCGATAAAGTTGGGCATTTTCCACTGCTAAAGCAGCCCGATGGGTAATCTCTGTTGCTAAAGTTAGGTCAGTGCGATCGTAGCGACGGTTTGATTCTGTGGTGACAAAGCTGATAGTGCCGAGTACTCGCCCTTTTGCGATTAACGGCACAATCATTACAGACTTCATCCCCAATTGCCGAACAAGTTCTAAGTGTTCCTGATTCTGAGTAGTCGCCACTAATAGCGAATCAGATACCTCTGAGATCAATTCGCTTTGCCCGGTTTGCAGTACTCTAGTAATTGCACTTGTACCCTTGTAATCTGTCACATACTCTTGAAGTTTATGCGCCAACTCTGCTTTCGATGGGTCTGCATGGGCAATGGGTAGGCGACGAATGGAACTATCTTCATTTAAAATATCGACGCTACACCAATCAGCTAGTTGGGGAACTGAGATTTTAGCGATCTGTTCTAAGGTTTGTTCATAATCTAGCGAAGTAGAGAGTAAACTACTAATTTGGGCAATATAGCGTAGTCTTTCTTCAGCCTGCTTGCGCTCTGTAATATCGAGAACAAAAAAAGCTCCTCGATCTACAGTTCCTTCAAAATGGCTACCACCGATCAAAATCGGGAAGTGCGAACCGTCTTTACGAATATATTCTTTTTCAAAGGGGGTGCAAAAAGGGTTGTCTTGAAATTGAGTTATTGCTTGCTTATCGAGTGGCACGTACTCTGTAGGAGTTAGGTCTTGCCAGTTAATTTTTCCGGCAAGTAATTCTTCACGGGTATAACCCACCATATTCAGCAAGGCATCGTTCGCTTCTGTAATCTCCCCGTCTTGACTCCAGAAGCCAATACCAATCATGTTTGACTCAACTACACTACGAAACTTTGCTTCGCTTTCCCGTAATGCTTGCTCAGTTTGTTTCAGTTGAGTAATATCAATTGAACTAATGCCCACTCCCAACAACTGTCCATTCGGCAAACATACCGGATAATAGCTGACAAGACCATAACGATATACCCCAGGTGGATAGGTTTCACCGCTCACTTCTTGGTTGAGTAACGGCTGCCTCGTTTCCATTACTTGCTCAAAAACAGGCTCAATTTGCGCCGCCCATTCTGGTAGTACTTCCCTAAAGGTGCGACCAATATGTTGAGTTTGCGGTACACCGTTAATGGCAGCTAGCGCTTCATTAACATGAACGTAGCGAAGCTCGGTATCAAGAAAAGCCAGCGCCACTGGTGAAGTAGTAAGCCAAGCATTGAGTAAAGCCAGAGATTCGTCTTTTTGCCCAATGGCTTGCTGAAGTTCCTGGTGCAACTTGGCTTTTTCTAGTTCTGTCTGCTTGCGCTCAGTAATATTCACACCTGCACAGGTGATACCTAAAATGCTATTGTCTGCATCCCTTAGTGGTTCAACTAGCAAATCATAAAAACAGTCTTCTTTAGAAGTTGTCAGATAAACTTCTTGGCGGGTTGCAACACCAGTCTCTATTACCTTTAGCTTAATTGCTTGCAATTGCTCTGCTACTGAGGCTGGAAATAATTCATCATCAGATTTACCTAGCATTTCCTCAGCAGCTTCTAGACCTTGAGGATTATGAATCCACTGATATCGCAAATCACGATCCTGCTGAAATACCACGATATCTGAACTACTTAACGCTAATCGAAATCTTTCTTCACTAACTCTCAGCTGTTGCAGATTTCTATCAGCTCGTCTTTTAGCAGTCTTTAATGCCTCACATAAGATACTAAAGAGCAATCCTTGTAATGCAAACAATCCAATTCGTACAGAATTAGATAAGTCAAAACTCAGCTCATAAGCTGGGGGGAGAAAGAAGTAATTGCTCAGTAAAGCAGATAAAAAAGTTGCTAACAACCCTGACTTCAAACCACCATACCAAGCACTCAACATTACAGCGCTAAAAAACAGCAAGAAAGGAGTTCCATTCATGCTTAACCAGGGGTCTAGCATCAACATTAGCACTAGTGCAAGTGCGACAATTAATACAACGATGCCATAACGCAATAACTGAGAATAATGAATATGAGGCATGAAAAGTTCTTGGAAAAACCAATACTCATTGCAAAGGCTGTATATACCTTAAGCTAGTTTGTAAATTTTAGTAACTTATCTTCAGATAGATTTTTGCCAAGTTATAAAAACCTCTTTTGCTAGAGGTTTATTGATTAGCTATCTGATATGTAAAGTAAAAAATTAGCTCGATCCATCAAGATAAATGGCACTGTTGTGTTAATCTAAAATACTAGATACAAACACAAAACTAATTCATAACAAAAATTATATAATAGTATCTGGCTCAGGATAGAGATAAATCTAAAATATTGACTTCTAGCCATTAATTACCATGCTACTATTTATTCTGTATTGACATTTTAATGAATAAGTAAATTATTGATATCGGCAGTATATCTACTTAATTTATAGATGTAATAAAGACGCGATCGCTTACTTTTAGTTTGACTTTGCCAAGAGTTTTTTCTGCTTTTTTAATTAGCGTCTCTGTTGCCGTATTCACCAGAGGACAAATACGTAGTTTGACTTGCTAGAAGTACTTCTGCTGTCTCATATCTTAGAGGTTTAGAGAACACATAACCTTGACCAAATTCGCACCCAAGTTCCTGTAACCATTGAAGTTGTTGTGGTGTTTCAATACCTTCGGCAATCACGGCTAATCCGAGTTGATTGCTCAAAGCAATAATAGTACTAACGACCTGATAATTACGATTCCCTTCCTGCATCTGACTTACAAAGGAGCGATCGATCTTCAAATTATCAGCAGGTAAACGATGAAGATAATTGAGTGATGAATAACCGCTACCAAAGTCATCAATGCTGATTTGAATTTTTCTGTCCTTTAATTGGGTTAATAAATCAATTGTCTGACTGATATTGTCAATTAACATACTCTCGGTAATTTCTAGCGCTATAGAATCGCCTTCTAAACCCATTTGGGATAGTGTTTGATCGATGCCATCAATTAAGCTGGCTTGGCGAATATCTTGAGCAGAGAGGTTAATACTCATCTTGAGTGGAAAGTGACTAGAAAACTTGGTTTTCCAGTTTGCCAGTTGTTGACAGGCTTTGTAGAACATCCAGCGATCGATTTGCACAATTAGCCCTGTTTCTTCGGCAACAGGAACAAATTCCTCCGGCAAAATCAACCCGCGAGTTGGGTGTTGCCAGCGCACTAATGCCTCAAATCCAATCAGCCGAACTGCTTGTAACTGCAATTCTCTACTAACGTCTTGGCTTTGCCCGCCGTAGGCATCGCCAAGTATGTCAACAATCGGCTGATAGTATATGACAAACTCTTCTCGTTCGAGAGCTTTACGGATATCCGTTTCTAGAGTGAGTCGATTTACGGCTTGAGTGTGCATTTCTATATCAAAAATTTTGTAGGAACTTCTATCTTGAGTTTTGGCTTTATACATAGCAATATCGGCATCTCGGAGTAAATCGGAGGCGCGAGTATAGTTCTTTGTTCCTAAGACAATACCGATGCTTGTACTGATAAACACTTCCGAATCATTCAGGATCAATGGTGTTTGAAAATCTTTTAGAATCCGCTCAGTAATTTGAATAGCTTTTTCCATACCAGAAATACCTTCTAGCAGAATTACGAATTCGTCACCACCGATTCGAGCGACTAAATCAATCTCTCGCAGATGAGTTTTTAGCTTCTGAGCAATGCTTTGAAGTAGTTGATCTCCAGCTAAATGTCCTAAGCTATCATTGATAACTTTGAACCGATCTAGATCGAGAAATAAGACGGCGTAACGATAGGTTTCTATTCGTTTGGCTCGGTTAATTGATAATTCTAGCCGTTCTATCAAAAGCGTCCGATTCGGTAAATCTGTCAATGGATCGTGTAAGGCATTGTGAATAATTAGTTCTTGTGCTTGTTTGCGATCGCTCACATCTAATAAAACCCCATGCCAAACAATATCCCCGTTTTCTCGATACTCTGAACGCGCACTTGCCTGTACCCACTTCAGTTTGCCAGAGGGTGTAATTAATCGCCATTCATAAAAGAATGGTTTTAAAGTTTGAGCGCTTTGTTTGGCAGCTGTATAACATCCAGCACGGTCATCAATATGGATTTGTGCAAAGCACACAGAGGCATCAGATAAAATTTGATCTGGTGTTAATTCTAGAAGATCCAGGCAGCCAAAACTGATGTATTCAAAGACAATAGAACCATTAAAATGATGTACAAAGCTATAAATTATTCCCGGTATATTAGATGCTAATGTTTGTAACAGATTTTGGGCTTGTTGGCGCTCTGCCCGCACTTGAGCATCCCGAAGTTCTCGACGCACCGCCACCGGCAATCGGCTTAAGTTGTCTTTCATTACATAATCATGAGCACCTGCTTTCATCATTTCCACAGCAGATACTTCGCCGATTGTGCCAGAAACGAGAATGAAAGGAATATCTTTTTGACTCTGCTTTGCTATTTCCAGAGCCATAGGAGCATTGAATCCAGGCAATCGGTAATCTGAAATTATTAGATCCCAGGTACGGCTATTGAGGGCTGTATGTAACTCTTCTACCGTTTCGACACGTTGCCAGATTGGATTGAAACCACCGCGACGCAGTTCACGGATAACTAACATGGCATCGATTTCTGAATCTTCAACCATTAGGACGTTCAAGGGTTCATTCATACCTCATACCTCATAATCTCCTTGGCAAAATTTGAGTTAATCCTCCACATTCTCATCCCAAACAACACCGATTAGCTGCTAATAAATATGGCTAACAGATGCACCAACGATGTGCAAGCTGGTGATTGAAATCCTCCCCGACCACTAGGATGCGGGGATTCTGGAGTAATAAGTAATAAGTAATAAGTAATAAGTAAATACCCATTTTTGATCCACTCATTACTCATTACTCATTACTCCTTACTCCTTACTCATTACTCCTTACTTTAAAGCCGTGCTAGAAGCACGGGGCTTTAGACCCAATTCTTTGGTAAACGGGCGTTCAAGTTGCTGGCTAATCTCGCCCTTATCTGCGCTCAAAAGAGAAATTAGAAATAGTTCCTTTCAAGATATTTGCTTAATTAACTCGACACTGCTCCTAGTACAGATTGGCTATGGTATACACACAAATCTAAAAAAGCTCGATTTCCCATTATTCTCTCGTTTATCTCGTTTCTATGCAGAGTATGAGAATGGTTTATTAGGGGCTGATGCCTTAATTTGATACCAATGGCATCCTGAATATGAGACGGGTGAGGACACCCATCGCACAAGAAAATTTGGGATGTTTTTTATTTGGAAGTGCCTAAAGAGGTTTTTCAGGAACTTTACCCATTGTCAGCTAATCTTTGTGTCAGTCCCCCATACTCAATATTGCGATCTAAGATTATTGGGTATTCTATAAATTTGCGATCGCCACTATACGCATGATTGAAGTTGAACATCTGAGTAAAATATACGGCTCTACCCCAGCAATTACTGATGTCACCTTTAGCGTCGAACCTGGGGAGATTTTAGGGCTGTTGGGCCCCAATGGCGCTGGTAAAACCACAACCATGCGGATTCTGGCTGGTTATTTACCGGCAACCAATGGAAATGCCCGGATTGCTGGTTATGATGTCCATGAAAATTCTCTGGCTGTGCGCCAACGCATTGGTTATTTACCCGAAACACCGCCGTTATATCCAGACATGACGGTGGAGGGATTTTTGCATTTTGTCGCCCGAATTAAGGGAGTTCCAGCAGGCGATCGCCCCAATAAGGTGACAGCCGCCATTGAACGCTGCAACTTAGAAGATAAGCGGCGAGTCATTATTCGCAAACTCTCTAAAGGATACCGCCAACGTGTCGGAATTGCTCAAGCGATCGTTCACGATCCCCCAGCGATCATTTTGGATGAACCCACCGTTGGACTAGATCCCCGACAAATAATTGAAGTGCGGAATTTAATTAAAAGCCTCGCTGGTACTCACACAATTATTCTTTCCACGCACATTCTGCCAGAAGTGAGTATGACTTGCAGCCGCGTCGCCATCATCAATCGCGGTAAAGTTGTGGCAACTAATACCCCAGAAAACCTAATGACTCAGTTGACAGGTGGTTCTGGATATGAATTGGAAATAGAAGGAGAAGCTGCCCTAGCGAAACAGGTATTGCAAAAAGTCGCGGGTGTGAGCCTGATAGAATCAATTCCGACAGCCGGAATGCACGGACATCAACCCCAGGAAAATCGCGCTTATCTGCGAGTGATATCGCAACCAGGAAAAGAACCAGGACGCGATATTGCCACAACATTAGTGCGTGCAGGATTCGGTTTACATGAACTGCGGCGGGTTAACGCCACCTTAGAAGATGTATTCTTGCAACTGACCACAGAAGAAAAGAATTTCGATCCTGATGTAGACTTAGCAGCAGACAAAGAAGGAGAGGCAGCGTAAATGGGTATAGTGCTGAGTAATATTATTGCCATTTATCGCCGAGAGTTACAGAGTTATTTTGTATCGCCCTTAGCTTATGCGATCGCAGGCATATTTTGGTTAATCGCCGGGTTATTCTTCGTGATGATTTTGCTAGGGCCAGACGGCATTTTGGTAGGAGTTGCGGCAATAGATGCACAAGGGCAACAGCTGGGAGTACCAGTACCACCAATAGATGTCCCCTACGAATTTGTCCGAGCATTTTTGGATCGTATGGGATGGCTATTGTTGTTTATCCTGCCAATACTCTCAATGGGACTCTATGCCGAAGAACGGAAGCGGGGTACTTTAGAACTTTTAGCCACCTCACCAATCACCAATTGGGCGGTAGCTGTAGGTAAATTATTAGGTGTGATAACATTTTTTATCACAATGGTTGTACCCATGCTAGTGTTGGAAGCGATCGCCATCAGCGGCTCAAATCCACCAATGACGACCTCAATTCCCTTACTGGGTCATTTTGGATTAATCTTACTAGCAGCGGCAATTTTATCTGTAGGAATGTTTATTTCTTCATTAACAGACAGCACAATTTTGTCTGCTGTTCTTACCTTTGCAGTAATCTTATTATTGTTATTGATTGATTTAATCGCTAAAATTGTCCCTGGTCCCGTAGGTGAAGCTTTAGGTTATCTATCATTGCTGAAACATTACAACACATTAATCCAAGGCATTTTTGATACTAGCGCTTTAATTTTATTTGCCAGTTACATTTTTTTGGGCATCTTTCTTACAGCTCAATCAATTGATGCACTGCGTTTTCAAAGGCAATAGTTATATAAGTTATGAGTTTAAAGTTAGGAGTGAGGAGTTGAAGAAGAATCCAGAATATAGAATTCAGAACAAGAAAGTGAGAGACTTCAACTCGTTTATTCAGATGCTCTCTACGAGACGCTGCGCTATCTGCCAGTTATACATAATTGAATTAATTCTGAATTATGGCTCACTTCTCCTGTCGGAGACGCTGCGCGTAGCTTGCTTCCCCGGAGGGGTACGACTCGCTCAGTGACCTCCTGAATCCTGAATTGTGTTTTATTAAAACTCCTAACTCCTAACTCCTCACTTCAGTCTAATAATATGAAGATAGTTGCAAAAAATAAACTGTGGAAATATCTGTTTTGGTTGGGCCCGTTCCTAATTGCTGTCGGCTTAACAGTTGGATTAGTCTCTGAACAATGGGGATTAATTCCATTAGCATTTCTAATTACGGGAATTGTCATCAGTGGATTGGGCATAATATTGCAAAGCTACCAAACCAACTGGTGGAACCGTCGTTCTACCCAAGCTGGGACTAATGCCCTAGTGGCAACTTTGGCAGTACTAGCAATTCTAGGATTGATTAACTTTTTGGGGACTCGCTATCACTTGCGGGCAGACTTAACAGAGGCTCAATTATTTACTCTTGCACCCCAGTCACGTGAATTAGTAAGAGTTTTACCACAGCCAGTTAAAGTTTGGGTGTTTGATATTAACCAAAATCCCCAAGACAGAGAACTACTAGAAAATTATCAACGCCAAAGCTCAAAATTTAAATATGAGTATATCGATCCCCAAGCTAGACCAGGACTTGCAGAAAAGTTTGGCGTCAAAGATTACGGGGAAGTTTACCTAGAATCTGGCGATAAACGGCAATTAGTGCAAACAGTAAATCAAAATGAGCGATTGTCAGAAATTAGATTAACTAGTCGTCTGCAACAACTAACAAATTCAACCACAGCTAAAGTTTACTTATTACAAGGTCATGGCGAACGCCAAGTTTCGCCTGGTAAAGATGCAATATCACAAGCAGTTCAGGGATTAGGCGATAAAAACTTTACAACATCACCGTTGAATTTAGGAGAAACTTCCAGAGTTCCTCAAGATGCGGCTGTAGTGATAGTGGCTGGCCCCAAACGAGGATTGTTTGAGGGTGAAGTCAAAGCTTTGCAAGAATATCTTAATCGCGGCGGTAATTTACTGCTGATGATTGATCCGAATACCGATCCCAAACTTAACAGCTTGCTACAAGAGTGGGGTGTTCGTCTGGATAATCGTTTAGCAGTCGATGTCTCTGGCGAAAGTGTTGTGGGACTTGGCCCTGCTGCACCCTTAGTCACAGAATATGGACAACATCCGATTACTAAAGATTTCAGTAACGGCAATTCTTTTTATCCAATTGCTCGACCACTGGAAATTACATCTGTGCCTGGTGTTGAGGCTACTCCACTGCTACGAACCAAACCCTACCCCAGCAGTTGGGCAGAAAGCGATCTCCAAAGCGAAAAATTAGAGTTTAATGCAGATAAAGACCTGAAAGGGCCTCTAACCTTGGGCGTTGCCTTAACAAGAAAACCAACACCCAAATCTACTTCCACTCCCCAACCTGCACCCACACCTTCACCTCTACCATCACCAACCACTCAAAGCAAGACTAGCCCCACTCCTTCCCCTTCTCCCAAGACTCCACAAGCGTTACTACCATCACCAACCACTCAAAGCAAGGCTTCCCCCACTCCCCCTGCCTCCCCTACCCCCGCTTCTTCCCCTACTCCCTCATCTCAAACAGCTGCCGAGTCACGGTTAGTGGTTTTAGGAAATTCTAATTTCGCTACTGATGGCTTGTTTCAACAGCAACTAAATGGAGATGTATTCCTCAACTCAGTTACTTGGCTGAGTCAACAGGATCAGCAACCCCTTTCCATTCGCCCCAAAGAACCGAAAAACCGTCGAATAATCCTGACTACTAACCAAAGCAATCTTTTAATATTGTCGTCTTTGTTAGTTTTACCTTTAATTGGAATTGCGATCGCAGTTATTATTTGGTGGAAACGACGGTAAGAAGTGAGTTAGGAGTTAGGAGTGACAAGTAGAGACTGGAGAAGAGTTTTTTCCATGCCCAATGACGAATGACAAATGACAAATACTTCTCTGCGAGACGCTACGCGAACGACTTCGCGGTAGTTGAATCTCGACTTACCTCGACTTCGCTCGGCACAAGTCGCTCGATTACCGCGCAGTCGAAACTCAGTACAAGTGACAAATGACTAAAAAATGAAATTGCCGAAAACGACTTTAATTTTGATATTGTTAACGCTGGGTTTAGGTGGTTTTGTTTACTTCTATGAAATTCGGGGTGCAACTGTGCGCGAAGAAATCAAGGAGCAAAAGCAGAAAATTTTCTCTTTTGCAGAAGATGATGTGCAGTCTTTAACAGTTAAGACAAACAAAATCACCCTGAATCTGGAACGCAACCCTGAATCTTCTAGTAACCCCAAGTGGTTAATCAAAGCTCCAATATCGGGCCCAGCAAATGACGCTATTGTTTCTTATTTAATGGATTTGTTAGTCAAAGGTAATAGCGATCGCACTTTATCAACTCCAGCAAAAGAACTTGGAGAATTTGCCTTAGATCAACCCCAAGCAACTATTAATATCACCCTAAAAAACCAACAAAGCCATCAGTTGATTTTGGGTAAATCCAACTTTAACGGACGTTTCTTGTATGCTCAAGCTGACCCTGCTACGAAACCCGATGGAAATATAAATGTGCTGTTAGTATCTACAGATTTTGCAAATGCCGTGAATCGGGAACTATCAGAGTGGAAACAACCTGTAGATAACAGTCAGAAGCTACCTGGACTCAGCACCCCTTTACCAACTCCGACAAATAGTAAATAAGCAATTACGGTTTCTGTGGTATGTTTCGGTAACGCACAATGGTTTAGCACATAAGACCTCTTGCAAAAGTGCTTTTTGCAAGAGAGGGGAAAAGGGTAAAGGGAAAATAACAAACCTTTCCCCCTTTCCCTTTCCCCTTTTCCCGACAAATGCCAAGAAGTCTCATCTGTGCTACTCTACTTCAAATCTCATTACTTTTTCTAAGTTACTATGACAAATCCGACAGCAACATTGCTGATTTCCTGCCCCGATCAAAGGGGACTGGTAGCGAAGTTTGCTAATTTCATCTATTCTAACGGTGGTAATATTATCCATGCAGATCAGCACACAGATTTTGCTGCTGAGTTATTCCTCACGCGCATTGAATGGCAGTTAGATGGGTTCAATTTACCGCGAGAATTTATTGCCCCTGCATTTAATGCGATCGCACAACCTTTAGGTGCTAAGTGGGAATTACGTTTTTCTGATACAGTCCCACGCATTGCTATTTGGGTAAGTCGCCAAGACCATTGTTTATTTGATTTAATTTGGCGACAACGCGCCAAAGAATTTATTGCTGAAATTCCTTTAATTATTAGTAACCATTCTAATTTAAAGGTAGTGGCAGAACAATTTAATATTGACTTTCAGCACATTCCCATCAATAAAGATAATAAAGCTGAACAAGAAATCCAACAACTAGAATTACTACGCCAATACAAAATAGATTTAGTTGTATTGGCAAAATATATGCAGATTGTTAGTGCAGATTTTATTAATCAATTTCCGCAAATTATTAATATTCATCACTCATTTTTACCAGCATTTATCGGAGCAAACCCTTATCACCGAGCTTTTGAACGGGGTGTGAAAATTATTGGTGCAACTGCTCATTACGCCACTGCTGATTTAGATGCAGGCCCAATTATTGAACAGGATGTAGTGCGAGTTAGTCACCGTGATGAAGTT
Organism: Nostoc sp. EspVER01; assembly: GCF_034530635.1. NCBI lineage: Bacteria > Bacillati > Cyanobacteriota > Cyanophyceae > Nostocales > Nostocaceae > Nostoc > Nostoc sp. EspVER01. The sequence continues at coordinate 64,881 of NZ_JAVRCS010000005.1, read as the reverse complement.
GATGATTTGGTGAGAAAAGGCAAAGATTTGGAGAGAATTGTATTAGCAAGAGCGGTGCGAACGCACTTACAAAATCGTGTATTAGTCTATGGGAATAGAACAGTAGTATTTGAGTGATTGATTTTATAGCAAAGGTTGTCGGGGATTTGAATTTGTTGCTTCATTTTAGAGAATTGGTATAAGAAGTTTTTTCCATCTGACACAGAGATTGACGATCGCTCATATCTAAATGCGATCGCAAATAATCTCGTATCCAAATACAACCAGAGTGCAATATCTGGTTACTATCTAAAACGCGATCGAGTTGCCAGAGAATCACAACATCATCTAACCCGGCAGATGCTAGCAATGCTCCCTGATTATGAGTAGCGGGGTAAAATGCAACATTCAATGCTCGCTGTTCATGTCCTTCCAGAGTTTTGAGCAGTGTGCCATCCAGTTTCCAGAGTTTGATGGTTTTGTCCCAACTGGCAGAAGCGATGACAGTACCCCAGGCGGCAGGAAGTCCTGAATTTGCGGGTATAAAGGTGACAGCATTGACGCGATCGCTGTGTCCTTTGAGTGTACGAATCAGTCTCCCATCGAGCGACCATATCTTGATTGTATTGTCCTCACTGGCTGTTGCTAGTATCTGACTATCTGGACTAAAAGCGACATCCCAAATATTATCTTCATGCCCTGCCAGTTTATATTGGGGTTGGTTTGAAAATTGCTTATTAGCGTTTCGATGCCAGAGGCGAATGATTTTATCCCGACCCGCAGCAGCTAGCCATCGGTTATCTGGACTAAAAGCAACAGCATTAAACTCATCTTTACTTGGCTCTAGAGATTGCATCAACTTGCCATCACGATGCCACAGTTTTATCGTGCCATCCCAGCTAGCAGAAGCGATTTCTATGCCAGTAGGATTGAAGGTGACATCAAATGTAGTCTTGCTATGGGCATTAATCGTCTGTAATAGTTTGCCATCCCGGCTCCAGAAGGTGAGGGAGCCATCATCATTGCCAGCAACAGTTTGTCCATCGGAACTGCTATCAACTGCCCAGACTTCTCCATGTGGTGAGGGTAAAGTTTGCAAAATCTGACCGTTGTTGTGCCAATGTTTAATCGTGCCGTCCGAGCTAGAGGAAATCACCGTTTTTCCATCGGGGGCAAACTTAACACTCCACACTGAGGCGCGATGTCCCCGCAAGACGGTTACGAGGTTGGCAGAGAGTCGCCAGACGCGAACTAAGTCATCTTCGCCACCGGAAAATAGACGTTGACTATCGGGAGTGAAAGCCAATGCCAGAGTGCCACTAGGATGACCACTCAAAGTTCTGGTAACTGTACCATCAAGATTCCAGAGTTTAATTGTGTTATCCCAACTACCAGAAGCGAGGGTTTGACCATTGGGGCTAAAAACTAGATTCTCAACTGTTTTCTGGTGTTCGGAAGTGGTGTTGAGCAATCTGCCATCCCTACTCCACCAGAGGATATTGCCATACCAGTCGCTTGCTACTAAAATTTTGCCATCGGGGCTAAACGCTACACTTACGAAGCGATTTTCACCTTTATCGGAGGCGATCGGGTTTTTTAAGGTGCGGATTCTTGTACCGTCGAGATTCCAGAGTATTACTGTATTGTCCGCACTCGCGGTCGCTAGCGATCGCCCATCGGGACTAAATGCCACTTCCCAGATAAGTTGCTGATGCCCAGTCAATGTACGGATTAGCTTTCCATCAATACTCCAGAGTTTGATGAGATTGTCGCGTCCTGCTGAGGCAATCAACTGTCCATCAGGGCTGATAGCAACAGACATCACCCTCTGCCGATGCCCTTTGAGAATTTTTAACTGTTTGCCGTCTCGATTCCATAAGTGTACCGTTTTATCGTCCATTGCTCCCACGAGAATTTGACCATCTGGACTAAATCTGACAGTACGTGCCTTTTCTGGAATAGTGTGCAGCATGGTGCCATCAGCTCCCCAGAGAATAATGGCAGATTTATCATGGGTTGTGGCGATCCTTTGCCCGTCGGGACTAATCGCTATGCCACGCACTCTCCCTTTGTCTGCATTCAACCGATTCTGCTCAATTACCTGAAAAGTGGCACGGCGCAACTCTCGATCGACATGGGTGGTTAACTGAGTAGGCACTGCCGATAATTTACGCAAACGTGTCTGGGCTTTGATGGCAGTCACCAAAGCATCTAAGAGATTGCCAGAGGCAAACTGAGCTTCGGAGACATTGGCGATCGCTTCAATTTCTCGGAGAGTGGCTTGATGTTTTTGAGTAAAGGCATACATTCCCAGAGAACTGGCTATGACAAAGGCAATACTAACAGTCCCCAGTAGCCACTTTTGCAAGCGACCGGCGCGTTTTTCTTGTTGCAGCCGCTTTTCAACTTCTTGCAGTCGCTGCAATTCTTCTTTTCGTTTCACCTCATCCAAGTCGGTGCTGGTGCCAAACCACTTCACCACCTGTCCGCTGCCATCCTTGATGGGAATCGCCTGATTGAGAAACCAGCGATAGTTCCCTTGAGCATCTTGTATTCTCAGTTGTACTTCATAGGGTGAGTTGGTTTCTAGGGAATGCGTCCAGGCGGCAAGGCTACTAGAGCGATCGTCGGGATGAGCCAGATCCAGGCGTTTCCAATCTGTCACCTCCGAAAGCGATCGCCCCAAAAAGCTACTTAAGTGCTGGTTGGTATAAGACAGCCTACCATCTGGCTCTACAATCCATACCATCTGGGGTATTGCTTCTGCTAGTTGCCGAAAGAACCGTTCGCTTTCCTGCTGTGCCTCAAATTGCCGCCGGATCTCTTGCTGTTCTGCATCCTGACTTGCTGCCAGAAACTGGTAATCTAGATCGCTGAGGCTTTTGTTTTGCGCCCACTTTTGGGCATCAATCAGGGCTTGTCCCCGTAAAAGTCGCGATGTATCCTGTTTTTGAGAAGCAATCCAAGCTGATAGTGTTTCATAGTAGGGACATAGTTGATTTAATTGTGCCTCTACCCATTCCCGATTGAAAACTTGTTGATATATGCGATTGCGGATTTGCAGATATCCTTGATGTTTAACTACCAAACCAGAAAGCAGCAGTTCTACTTGTTCTCGACTGTCGTCGGCTGCTACAGGCATAGCTTGTAAAAGTTGCTGATAGATACCCAGTAATCTACTAATGCGCTGACTATTGTAAAGTAGGCGATTGCGAATTGTGCGTAAATGCTCTGGTTCGTCCTGAGATTCCCAATTGTTAATGATTTGCGATCGCACTAAACACTCTATCCAATCTCCTTCCTTACCTGGTGCAATTTCTAAAGGCGGGCTAGTTTTGCCGTTGCTACTTTCTAGATTCATCCCTTGGCTGTGATGCTGTTGTTTGGCTCTCACTACCAACTGACATAATTTTTGCGTTAAAAATGGCTGTCCATTAGTCCAAGCAATAATTTCTTTAAATACCCCTTGGGGATTGCTCGCAACTTGCTCTAATCCCACTACCAAGGGTTGAGCCTCTGCTAATGTAAACCCTTCTAAATTAATCGCAACACCGATATTAAAAGGTGTTTTGAGTTTATCTTGAATTAAATCAGAGGGAGTTGCAACACCAAATAAAGCAAAACCCAGTCGCTCATATTCAGGATTATGGACTCTTTGTTGATAACAAGACCGAATCCAGGCATAGAAATCATCTATGCCAAAACTTAATTGCAGCAAACTATCAATTTCATCAATAAAAATCAAAATGCGCTCACTACTCAGGTTTACTAGCAAAATTTCTTCGATAAAATTGCTCAAGCGTTGTATGAGTGATAACTCAGCTTGTTCTTGCCACCAAGCTGCAAAGTCGATTTTCTTAGCTAACCCGAAACTATGCAGCAAGCGCACAATTATCCCTTTATAAAATTGTGTCTGGGTAATTTCTTGGCTGCGTATTTGCGTAATATCGATGTAGGCACAACTAAAGCCTTCATTTTGTAATCTTTGCTTGGTATGTACCAGCAGTGAAGACTTACCTATTTGGCGACAGTTGAATACATAGCAAAATTCACCTACTTTCAGGGCTGTATAAAGTTGAATGTCTGCTTGCCTAGTAACATAGTTGGCAGCATTAGCATTTAGACAACCACCAACTTTGTAAATACTTGTGTTCATGATCGCAAATCATAATTTGCTGAACTTTTTTTCATTACGACATCAGATATTTTTTCAAGAAGTCTCGATATAATTGGCAACTAATTACCCATTTTTGTTGCTGCAATTGAATTAACCCCATATTTTCTAATTGGTAGGCAGTTAATATATCTAAATCGATATTTTTATCTTTTGTTAAAAAGATTTTCATACTATCTAATAATTGGATATTTTTTTGTAATTTATTTAATAAACTTTGTAAATGTTGACGATAAATTCCTAATTCTGTGATTGCTGTCAGCAAAATTTCTTTTAAGGTTAATTTATGATAGCGCAGATGATAAAGAGTAATATTTAGCAATGCTGGATGTCCCCCGATTAATTCCATTAATTGCTGCACTTGCTCGTTTTGTTGCCAATCAACTCCATAGCGGTTAGCTAACTCAATTACTTGCTCACAAGTAAATTCTGATAATTTCAATGGTAGCCCAATGTTAAAGGGGGATTGATTAATATCCAGAGAAAGATAAACATCTGTGGAATAAACAATCACCAATCGCAGCTTTGTCCATACTTGATCCTGTTGCGCTTCTTCTTGCCAAGAACGTAACAGGGGTAGAAATTCATTGGCTAGATCGGGATATGCAAAAATATGCTGAACTTCATCGAATACCAATAATAGAGGTTTCTCTAAAGGTGCAAGCAAACATTCTTTCAGAAAAAGAGTGCAGCTAAGTTTACTACCTATTTCTTCGTCCCAATGTTTATCGACATTAAATTCTCTGCCTAGTTGACGAGCAATACTAGCAGCTAACCATTGCATGAATAATTGAGGTTTTCGCAAAACATCAATATCAACTTGAGCGATATTTAGTTTTGCAGTCTCATACCCTAACATTCTGGCATGAGCTACAATCCGCAACATCAGAGAAGTTTTACCCATGCCTCGACAACCTTGAATGCGAATGACGCATCCCGGTTGCATGATTTCTTGATATGCTAGTTCTTCTAGTGGAGGACGAGGAATATAGAATTTTGAATCTAAAGATAAAGGGCCGCAGGGATATTTTATATATTCAGTAATCTTTGATTGAGAGTTATAATTACTCTGTTTGTTGAGTAAAATTTCACTTTTAATTTTCTCTGCACCGATAAATATGGAAACAATTTCAGATGGTGCAGTCTTTGCTATCATTGTTTTTTGTTGCACAACTAATTCACTTTCTGATAATAAATCTGCATTATCTGAATACTCAGATAAATCTCGATCTATCATCTGCCGAGCTTTTTGGAAATACTCCTGCTTAGAATCAATTTCATTTGCATCATAGAGAGTGTAGTCATCTTCATGCAACGCTAAGTCAAAAGCACTAAAGCAGATTCGGATGGTGCGTGGATCTATCCGAGAATTCAAAGACCATAAACGGCTTAAGCTAGAGGTGGAAATGCCAATGCGATCGCTTAATTCTACCTGGGTAAAACGTTTACCTCCTCTTGTTTGTCTTTCTTCTTCTAAAATTGCAGTTTGCAATCTCTTCAAACCAACAACAGTCAGAACTACTCCTCTTTTTCGCAGGAATTTATTGTTTGATTCTGTCATCTCTAAATGAAATTTTTTATTGGTATTCATATTAATTTTTATTAAAAGCGAGCTTTCACTTTTAAATGGCGTATGTGATGTTTTAATTGTTGTAATTTACATATTACCCGATATATGTGACACTTTAACTGATGTAAGTGAGGTTTTTGAACCGCAAAAATCTCAATTTATTTTTTGGTCGTGACAAAATAAAACAATACTAAAAAAATCTTTAGATATATACGTAAGTAAGGATCTAAAATAGTGTATGAAGATACGAAAGCTTGCTAGTAAGTGAAGTAAACCTTTCCTCAATCCTTCCATTGCTGACGCTACAGGCTATACATCTGACTTTTCACGGGATCTGGAAAACCCCTCTCCAAACCTCTCCCCTACAAGGAGAGAGGCTTTGATTTCTCCCCCTTCCCTTGTAGGGAAGGGGGTTGGGGGGTTAGGTTTTCCGTTGACTTTTCCACATGACGTGAAAACTCAGGCTATGCATGAGTATTTTTAGCTAATTTGCCTACAAGTTAGGCTAACTGATTTATCTGCACTTGAAGTAAATAGGAAAATATGACAGATTTAGAACTAGCTAAAATTTTGGAACTTACCTGAATCCAGAGTAATAAAAGTTTCTCAGATAAAATTTGTAGTTGTTGCTTTTTATAACTATTCTCAAATGTTTGGATTATAACTTTTGGCAAATGTAATAGTAAATTTATTGTTTTAAATTCTCAGTGATTTTTACTCTTTAGTATTTTATTGAATTTTTATGATCAATAGCCAGGAAATAATCACATTTCCAATATTATAATAGCTACGAGTTTTTTAAATTTAAGGCATTGTTTTAACCCATGTTTAAATCTGTTATCGTTTCATCTCTACTTATCGCTACTGCTGGTTTAAATATACTTCCTTGCATGACTGCTACAGCGCAAGATCCGCCAGCAAATACATACAAAGCCGGAGTTTGGCAACCAGTGGCAAGATTAAATATTAAGAGTCCGATTACTATTCTTATAATTAATAAAGCAGGTTTTTCTATAGACTATGGCATAACGGATGCGAAAGTAAAACGGCCTTTAATTAAGGCAAAACAACAAGTAACTCTCCAAAATCTTCAATATCCTCTACAGTTAGTTATCTATCCCGATTACAATATTGCAGGCAGTGCCAATTATTTCTTGCAATACGCTGTTAAATTAAAAGATCAAGTTGTCGAGGTTACTGTTGAAGAAGCTGACAACGCAAATAAAAGTCATCGTGCTTTGGATATACAAGAAACAGGAGCAGTTTACTTGTATTAAAAGCTATCAAAATTTTATAAATCTCATCTATAGAACTCCGATTTGATTTCTGAAAATATCCTGAGACTGAAAAGCCCGTTTTCTCAGGGTTTTATCTGAAATCTTGTTCAGAAATCAGATATGAGTCCTATATATCGATAAATAAAGTTTTGTCATGTATGGGAGGTATATACGATCAATCAACCTACCCCAATTCTTTGTAACCTTTTATAAATAAGAGATTCTCTTGGTATGAAGCTTTCAAATTCGCTTTTGGTAATCGCCGTGAAAAGCATAGAGAAAACATTCATTGCTCTTTGTTTTGTCACTGCTGGTAGTCTTTTCTGGAGCATGTTGGGGCTAGTTAGCTCTGCCCAAGCTCAAACCTTTGAACCTGAAGCTGTTTCTATCATCATTTCCCAATCTTCTAAACCTGTCACCTACATGACAGTAATCGATAAAAATACAATAGTCATCCAAATTACGGAAGGCGAATTTATCTTCCACGGCTATCTGGAGCGGAAATCTGGCAATAGCTTCATTGGCGAGGACGAGCAGGTGCGTGTAATGTATGACCAAGGTACTAAGCAGGTTGTCGTGATTAACAACAAAACGGGGACTGAGTTTTACAACTACTATTTCTCTAACACCAATGAAGGGGCGCTTTAGGTGAAAGCCAGTCCTTTTGTAACGATTTCTAAGATATTTGCACTGTGAAAAGACAATATGAAAATACACCGTTTAATTCCTGTTATCGTGAGTTCCGTAATCATCACAATTGCCCTCAATGCCCAGGCTCAAAATGCTGGAGATCCCGTTCGTGGACTTCAAGATTTAGTGAATGTACGCGGACGAGACGGAGAATCCATACTCCAGAAGCGGGGCTATAAGTTTCGCTGGGCTGAGAAATCTGATGATTCTACTTATAGCTTTTGGACTCAAACTAAAACAGGTCGGTGCATTAGTGTGAGGACAGAACAAGGTCGCTATGTCTCCCTAGTTGATACCGGAACTACAGCAGATTGCGATCGCGGAGATCGACCCCGTACTCAAAAAACCAGTAATTCGTCTTCCCGTCCCTTGCCAGACCTAGTAGGAGCCAGGGCTGGTCAAGCAGAGGGCGAAGTGCGGCGGCGGGGATATACCTATCGCCACAACCAAAGAGTGTCAAAAACTTCGGTTGCTTCGTTCTGGGTTGAAGGCAACTCAGGTAAATGTGTAGAAATCGTCACCTCAAACGGTCGCTATCAAAACATCTTTTACGTTGATTGGCATCACTGCCATAAATAATCCCGTTCTTGTGTCTAAACCAATTGACACTGGCAAAATTCTCTATGGTTCGCCGCTAGCCAAACCCCAATTTGCCAAACAAGCGTCTTGATGTTGGTAAGTACCCCCCTTGAAGTTAGCCAGAATCCGGTCATTCCCAAATCTAGACAGGAGCGAAAAATCATGAGTTCAAACTCATTCTCAAAACCCAAAATCGCTATCTTAGCTGCCTGCCTCTATACGGCTGTCATGGGAATTGGTATGTTCTACATGAAAAACTTCAAGGGCATAACCTACGGCGAACCAGAAATGATGAATGTTTTTTGGTTTGTCATGATTGCGGTCAATGCCATTAATATCATGTCCGCTTGATTGCTTATTAAACCCGAAGAACCCCACCCCGCCAAAGCTGTGCTTTGTCTCCCCTCCCCGCAGGCGGGGAGGGGTTGGGGGTGGGGTTATTTTATTATGGGTAATTTGGCGGACATGATATAACGTCTTTTTTGTCAATGGTAAAGTTTCCCAACAAATTCATCTAGATTCAATGCAACCAATGAAAAGCTTGCGAATATTAGCCCCTACTATTGTAGGTTTATTAACTCTTACAGTCACTCATCCTGTTAACGCTCAAGCAGTGATTGACACTTTGGACAACGGTAATCTGAGTGTAACTGGTATGCGATCGGGAAGTGGCTGCACTGTCCTTTTTAACGCTCAGGGAGAGATCCTTCAACAGGGGCGATCCTGTAGTTCAACAGAAATTCGCGAAGCCCAGGAAGCGATCGATACCTATTTGCGAGAACAAGGCACATCTGACAATCACAATGGCAGCGCGTCGCGCCAAAATCTAACGTTGGTCTGCTATGGTGAAGGTCGCAAACCGGCTATCGCAAATCGCAATGGATATGAATGGAACAACCGCCGCCATCGCTACGAACCAAGTAATCGCATAGAGTCAACGACTAGCGACTTCGATTCCGAGGTTCAGGTCGAAATCCGTGGTACACAGGGAAAAATCCATCTCGGCGGAAGGCTCATTGCGCCCGGTCAATTTTATCCAGTGCTGATTTACGGGTGGTATCAGTGAGCCATTTGTTTGCTGCCAACCGTGCTTTGAACAAACTCTTGATTTGCCCTATAATCTCCTCTACGCGTTGTTTCGCTTCCAAAGAAAAATATTTCTTGATGTAGAGCTGAGACAAGGGATGACCATATTTTGTAGAGATGACAGTGGACACGCGCTCAGAACGTGGCGGTAATTCGTATTCGTTTCCATAATATGCCTTGGCAAAAGCAAGTGAAGGCTTGTCAAATGCTGGGGTTAAGTAGGCTTGATTTTGATTCAATAAACCCCAACGGAAATAGGTCTTGATGTCATCTATTGGATATTCTTTCAGTATCTGGTTCAGTTCTGCCAAGGAACCGGAATCTATTACAGTGATATTTCCTTTCGCTGGTAATCTCAACTCCTGAAAATAGGCCTTCATATCTAAATTTGACAATAAAGACTGAAGCTTGGCAAACGACATCTTTGTGAATCGCTTTTGAGGATCTCTTTGCTCGATAGGGGTAAGTTGCTTGCTAGCAATGCGAGTCTCGATTTCTAAAATTTTCTTAGCTGCGGCTAATGCTTTTTCTGGAGAATCGCCAGCAATTTCCAGGGTGGCTGTTAAATAATCCAAATAGGCTTTGCGGATGGCAGCCCTATTTGCACTCAAATAATCTTCCTGGGATGGTAAGCCCAGAGAACCACCAATTATGGCGATGGTATTGGTTGTTGTGTCCTCAAGATCGACATCAATCGCAACCATTAAAATAACTGGAACGTTGAGCTTTTTCTGCAATTGGGCAATGGTTTTCGCTAATGCTTGCGGCGAATCAATCGCCTCAACTCGATCGAACATTGGCTTCAGGGGAGAGACTCCCAAGCTTTCTAGCCGTTTCACATCCATGCCCGAAGCATAGAAATTACCAACCTGTTGCAATGGACTTCCTTTAGGAGCCTTGCCACTTTTTTTAGCTGCCTGTTTAATTATCTGCTCTAATTGCTTGGAAACTTTCTCTCCCAGTAGGGAAAGCCCTGTTACGCCTAGTCTGTCAGGAGGAAGCTTAGTATTATCGAGCCACTTCCCGACTGCAAACCGATGGAAGTCCTGCTTCGGGTCTACCGAGGTATCCATTTTCTCTACCGAAAAGCCTAGGGGGAACTGGTTATTAGAAACTTGTTCGGCTGTGTTGCTATTCGATTTTTGTCCTACAGAAGTGCTACAGGATGTGGTGTAAATCCCCATTACCATGATGGTGCTGCTGATTAACCAGGGGGAGATACGAAATTGCTTGTTGTTTTTCATGTTTATTGTCAATATCAATATATATTTATTGCCAGTTTTTTAATTTCATTAAATATTTGACTGGCTCTGGAAGTGACATTGAAGCTAATGTTTGCTTTTCGGTTTTGAAATAATTATTGTGGTTAATTGCTTCAGGTTCAGCTAAATTAGGATTTTGATACATTCACAAACTATTAAAAACTAATGGTTAGTTTCTCATAACAGCTTGATTTAAAAAATAAAGAAATACAAAAGTTTTGCGTATATATGTAATCTAAAAGTGATATTCTCACCTTAAATGATGTATATGATGTTTGGATTAAAGTGATTTACTTCTTAACTGATTTAAGTGATAGTTATTGAATCGCCCAAGAAATAAAACACTATATTTTGATAACAAAAAATATAAGATAAATAGATATTAAAGGATATATATAAAAAATATTTAAATTTATCTAAAGATGAAGTATCAAAAAATGAGTACAAAAGCTTGTAAAGCAAAAGTTATGATCTAACTTTTAGATAAGTCAGGTCTAATGATTGTAGTGCTTTCTAGCTAATTTGTCTGGAAGTATATTAACTGATTTATCTGCACTTGAAATCAAGAAGAAAACATGGGAAATTTAGATATGTCTAAAATTTTCAGGCTTCTACTCTCTGTTTTTTTACAGTATGGGCAAGCTTAATGAGCAAATCTGACAACAAGCTAGAAATAAAAACTGTGCTTCTGCTTGATAAAATTCGTCTTTCTTTCCGATGCAAATATGCGTTAATACAGGCTAACTGAGTCTGAATTTGTCAATGTTTATCTAGGTAAAAAACCATGAAACTTAAAACATTACTTGTTACCACTGTTGTATCTTTAGCATCATTTGTTGTGACTTTTCCGGTGAAAGCAAATGCTCTTCATGAACAAGCGCAAGGAATAAATGATGTTTATGCAACCTCAAATCCTTCTGTTGTAAACCAGTTAAGCCAACCTGATCTCATCGCTAGAACTAATTGGGCGAGGCTGTCTGGAGGACGGTCAAGAAGAGTTAATCTACGTACAAGACCAACTATCAACTCATCTACTAAGGGCTACGGTTTAGGTGGCGATCGCGTCCAAAACTTGCAATGCGTTCAAGATAAAGATAGACGTGGTAGTCAGCTTAACTGGTGTCGAGTGAAATTCCCGAAATCGGGAGCAATTGGTTGGATTCGTAGCGACAACATTATTTTCAGCGATGGTGGCGAATAAAATCGATTTCTTGATTTTGAGAGCGTAAGTAAGTAGACATAATTAAATATAAAATAAACTTTTAGTTTGTAGTGAGCGATTTATCGCTCAGAGCAAGGATTATCAGGACTAAAGTCCTTACTACAAACAATAAATTTATTTATGCCTAGATACTTACTAGACAATTAAAACGAGAATATTTCTGGCGTTGCTGATTGAAAATATGACTTTATTTCATGCAGAGTCGCAGAGAGTAAGAGTTTGAGAAATGAAGTTTTTGATTTTCATATCCTGATTCAACAACGCCAAATTTCTCATAGCAATTAATTCTAATATTTTATCTTTAGAATTGATTGCTACTAACTTTCTAAATTCATCCTCAAACTCGCCGTGCTTTATTTACATACAGCACTGTATATGAAGAATATTTATAGACATAAGTAATCTAGTAATGACTCTTTGTTAAATCTGCGTTGTAAGCGATTCATTGCAGTTTACCAATCTGAATATTGTTTGCTTCAAAAGCTTCCCGCACCCTTAGGCGGAACTCTCGCCCAACCCTCCATTGTTCTATAGACGCTGTATGCGACAACAACTATAAGTAGTCCAAAGTGACAACCCATAGCTGACCAAGACGTATTATGAAATCCTTATTCTTTCGTTAGCGCGATCGCACTGCTGATTTAGATGCAGTCCCAATTATTGAACAGGATGTGGTGCGAGTTAGTCACCATGATGAAGTTGATGATTTGGTGAGAAAAGGCAAAGATTTGGAGAGAATTGTATTAGCAAGAGCGGTGCGAACGCACTTACAAAATCGTGTATTGGTATATGGGTTCGCGTTCTTGTTGTCCTTGGGGATGGCGGAAGAATGTTTCATCTTCGATACATCCATAGAATTTAGTCAGAGGATATTCTGGAGTTTCAATTTGGGTTTCTGCTTGTAGGGACTCAATGAGGGTTTTTAGCAATGTCAAGCCTCGGCTAAGGTCGAGTTCTTCGGTGAGTTCAGCTAGGGGTGATTAACGGAAAAATTCTGAGAGTTTGGTGGGTTGGTCTGGGTGGGTGTTGTGTGTGGTCAGGCTTTGAGCAAGGAATTGGATCATATACAGCTTATCGTTGGGGGAAAGCTGAAGGAGTTGTTGTTCGAGTTCTGGGATAGCCATGATGAAGTTTAAGTGGAGGATAATTTTATTTTACTTTCACTCTTCAGGGGTTAATTTAGTTTGACTCGTTTTTTACCTATTAATAGTTATTGCATTATCTAGATTTATCACAACTCATATAGGATTGCTATATACAAACAAAGTCCGCGTAGGCGGACTTTAGAAAAATACTTGTTTCAAGAGTTGCCGTAGATGTTTTACTTAGCTGAAACTAACTCTGTCTCATCTTTCGATTCATCTTTGATTTTAAAGTAGTAATAAAGATTACCAACAGTTAGGTCTGATGCCTGTTGTAAATTAGATTTAACCAATGTTTTATAACCAGTAATTACAGCTTGTTCACTAATATAAAATTCATACTCTCGACGTAGTTCAGGCTCGAATATAAATAGTAACTGGTCACGAAGCGAATAAAAATGAGATTTTTCAGCTAAACTCTCATATACTAATTGTTCTGGCGGTTCTGCTACATTGATTGTGGAGTAGTGAGTCTGTGGACTATTAAAATCAGCAATACTTAAAAGTTTTAAATCTGATGAAGGAAGCGATGCCTGCGGCAGTAAACTACGCATCCAATCAACATGATTTTGCCACGAATCCAATACCGCTAAATCATGATTTTTAATGCGGATAATTTCGGGAAAGAGAAAATCAAGCTCATCATGTGATTCGCAGCGATTAATCACAGTGAGAGCATCTTTACAAATTTTATCTTGGAGTAAGATGAGGCGATCGCTCACTGCTGAAACTTCATTCTGCACTTGATAAGTTGCAACAATCGCCTGTTCAATTGCCCAAGCGCACTCAAGTCTGCGTAGTTGACCAGCTGCACAGGTTTCTTCCAGTAGATGCGGATTGCTGTAATCTGCTAAAGCCGCAAACAACATTCCCCTGACACCATCAATCTCAGCGTTTCTCCGGCTGAAATCTTGCAATTGCATCGCTGAACGGAAGCGGTTAATCGCCTGGATAAACACTCCATACGCCCTCACTAAAGCCGTGCGATGTTGTTCAAATTTGATATCTTGGGCTACTTGCTCGATTAGAGTATTTCAACGCGTTCCAAAATTTTACCCAGTCTATTGAGAAGTTTTTGACGTTCGATAGTGGAAGAGTAAAAATTAAGCACTCTATTAGTCAAATAAATAGAGTTATTGAAAAAGGTTTAGATGGGCTATATAAATCGAATGGTACTTTAGATGGAAAAATACAAATTTCTGAAGCAGAAAAGCAGAAAATTTTAGAAAAAATAGGAGAAGCCAGTGGGCGCGATGTCAGAATCCATCTATTGGCAGATCAATTGATAGACAAAGTATTTGAGCAAACTGCTGAATCTTGGGATGAGTGGCGTGAAGGATTGGGCGATCGCATGGTTCAAAAGAGCCAATATTGGAATTCTGAACACAGCCCTGTTTTTAGCCAAGATAAACTGATTAGAGATTACACAAATCAATTTATTAGAGACTTATCGACAGAAATAGATGAATGGGGAAATGCGAAACTTAAGGAGGTAATTTTACAAGAAAATCTGAAGTATTTAGATATTAGTATTGCTTATGAGCTAGATGCAATTCAAGGTGAGTTGAACGGCTTAGACAACAACATACAAACTAATTTTAGTAAACATTTTAGTAAACAGTTAAAAATTTCAATTAATGGTATAAATGATGACTTTACGGGTATGGGAGGATTTGGCGGTGGTGTTGGAATAGGTGGTGCTTTAGCTGCTGGATTAATAGTATTTACAGGACTTGGTTTTATTGCCGTAATTGTTGCAAGTGTAGCTGCTGCAATTGCAGGTTCGTTTGGTTTAGGAATGCTAGATTTCGATGGAATAAAAGACCAAATAAAAGGTAAAATTTTTGAACTAGGATTTCAAAAATTCGATGAATCAATGGATAAAATATTTGAGAAATTAAATGAAATAGTTAACTCAGTCTTTGAAAACCGAGTTGAATCAGCCAGCCGAGTAATTGCAGAAGCGATCGCACTTTACGAAAACCTCCTAGAACAGCAGGAAAAAGCTCACAACGAAACTCTGGAACAACGTGAGGCTGAAAAGATGTGGATTTACCAAAAGCGCGAAGAACTTGAGCAGGTACAGAATGGGTTGGAAGTGATTCTCAGTAAATGCACTATTGTTTAATTGCCTTCCTTACAGGCTTCAGTTCTTAACAAGGGCTGCGATCGCTAAAATTTGCCCACCTAAATGGCGGGCTACAAAGTACTTTACTTAATTGGGTCGTGTCCCCAATTCTTCAAAGAATAGCACCAGCGTGTGTGTTCCAAATCACCCGATGGCTTCTGTGCAAGATGACGGTGGACGTAACTAATAACTTTCTTCATGTGCGAAAGATCGTCGTTGGTGTAATCATCCTTTTTCTGCAATAGTTGGATGATACGCCGTCCAGATTTATGACCGATTGACTCATCGTTGCCATCTTTTTGCCCGACAGTTTGTGACTCATCCGTATCTAGCCAAGACTCTAGTTCTTTAGGTGTCATATTGACAGCTTGATGAAACTCGTCAATCACCGCTTTAACATCTTTACTCATGACTAAGCATTACTCCTCTACTTTCTTCAGAGCATCAGGCTTGTGAGCAGCTTGTTTTCCTGTCTTATCGCTTTCAACTAAGTATTCAGGGTTATCTTCACTTGCAGCAATATGATGTTCTTTAATATCTGTAGGTGAAGTCAGCTTCTTTACAACTTTGCCAGTTGTCTTACCTTGTGAAGTGTTCCATTCAACGCGATCGCCTTTTTTGAACTGTTCAGCCACATTCATCTCCTATTTGATGTTTTATACCTACTAAGGTCACATTATGTCTGCGACTGGAAAAGCAGCCATCATTCTAGTGATAGAGAAAACATCCATTAGACCTGCCTTAAAAATAGGGACTGGGGACTGGGGACTGGGGAAGAGATATTTTTATTGTTCCTTGTGAGTTCCACTCATGGAGTCTCTTGCAAAAGTGCTTGTTGCAAGAGGTGGGAAAAGGGAAAAGGGAAAAGGTTAAAGGGGAAAGGGAAAATACCAAACCTTTCCCCCTTACCCCGCTTGCGTTCACGAAAGCGAACTACTAGATTGAGACAAAAGCTGTGCGCTCGCCTCATAATAAAGAAAGATTAAGCAGATTGTCAGAAAACTCTCAATGAGCCAAACTAGCCTAAATTTAGTTGCAATATCTATCTTTCTCATGACCTTATCGGTACTGGTGGGACCATTCTTCAACTTATCTCCGGCAGTACCAGCACTTGCTACTTTCACCATCTTAGGCATAGCGACATTAGATAGCTTCAGCCTGCAAGGCAAGGGTGGTACTATCTTTGTAGATTGGATTGCTGGTTTTTCAAAAGAACACCGCGATCGCATCGTCCATCACGAAGCTGGGCATTTCTTAGTTGCTTACCTGTTGGGTATTCCCGTTACCGGCTACACACTCAGCGCTTGGGAAGCTTGGAAACAGGGGCAACCTGGACAAGGCGGCGTTAGCTTTGATGATGGCGAATTAGCATCTCAATTAGAAGTGGGTAAAATCAGCGCCCAAATGCTAGACCGCTACTGCACTGTTTGGATGGCGGGTATTGCTGCTGAAACCCTGGTTTTTAATAATGCTGAGGGTGGAACTGATGATAAAAGCAAGCTGATCGGAGTCTTGACAATGTTAGGCTTTTCTGAATCAGTTTATCAGCAAAAACTGCGGTTTCATGCTCTCCAGGCAAAAACTCTACTGCAAGAAAATTGGTCTAGCTACGAGGCTTTAGTTAATGCCATGCGACAACGCACTTCGGTAGAAGATTGCCATGCTGAGTTAGGAGTAGGGAGTGGCAAGTAGGAAGTTATATCAAGCTAGTAATGAAGAGTTTGTAGCAAGGACTTTAGTGCTTAAAAAAAAAAGGACTTTAGTCCTTACTACGAACTCATTAACATCATCTTAAACAGAAAAGTTATTCAACTCTGGCCCGGAGTGCAGGAGATGGAAAAAGATTTTCAAATCCAGCTTGTCGCTCAGTTAAAGATTCTAGAGCATCGTTCCAAAGACTTTCATAATAAAAGAAGGTTACGCCAAGACCGCGTTCTTGGGCAGCCCGCACCTGAGACTTAATTTGCTGTATGGGAACTGGGTTATTTCGTAACCCTGTCATAATGCCAACTCCAGTTGGAATTCTTTGCTGCGCTTCTTGAATTTCTGCGCGGGAAATATTTGCCACAAAACTTTTTAGATCGGGACGATAAATTTGCACAATTAACTCGTCCACAATATTTTGTCGCATCCAACTCAGCCAATCTTGCAAGTGAAACTTGTAAGCAAAATCATAGTAATTAGGAGAAACAGAGAAAATCGCCTGGGGTTTTCTCTGCTTCACAGCTTGATTAAGTTTTACCATGAATGCCGTAATCTTATCTGCTCGCCACTTTACCCATGTCGCATCTTGGGGATTTTTTGGGGGAGGATTCTTCGTTTCTTTGGTGTACAAAGCAACTGTATATTGGTCGTAACCAAATTCGTGAGGTAAACTCATGTGATCGTCAAACTGAATGCCATCGGCATCATATTGAGTAACAGTTTCCAGCACTAGATTGGTGATGAACTGTTGCACTTTTGGATGGAACGGATTAAGCCACATTACCTCACCAGCTGCACTGTTTGAAGTTTGGCTACCATCCCGCTTTTGTGTGAACCAATCCGGGTAATTCATTGCTAGTTCTGAGGTTGGGGGAGCCATGAAACCAAACTCAAACCAGGGAATCACTAGCAATCCTTTACGATGGGCTTGGTTAATCAAGTCTGCGAGAATATCATGTCCATCTGAACCTTTGTAGACAAAAGGTTGAATGCCTGCACGTTGTGCGATCGCACTAGGATGCATTACATAGCCAGAATTCCACACCACAGGATAAATTGTGTTGAAATTCATCCGCCGCAGTTGACTCACTGCATCCTGCACCTTGTCCCGATTTTTGAGGGTGTCAAAATCATTAGTGGTCATCCAAACCCCGCGAATTTCCTGACGGGGTAACTGTGCGATGGCAGGGGTGAAACTGTCCACCAACAATACACTAATAAACGATATTAAAATGAGAATGGGAAAAAAAGACTTGAGTAGTCGCCGCCGACTTTGGACAATAAAAGGTGATTTCATAAATTTGAATGATGCATTAGCTACCCACACACGCCATTGTTCGCTTTTACGATTGAATCTACTAACCATATAGTCTACAAGTATTTATGCTTAGTACAGAATTGATGAGTTGGTAGTTGTTCGTTCCTTGCTTATGGAACTTTTGCACCAAAAAAACTAAAACAGACAAATTAAGATAGTTGACGCAGCTAATAAGCATTTGTGCCCAATAGATATTGGTATGGGGAATGGGGAATAGGGAATGGGGCATTGGGCGTTAGGAGTGCTGAGTAATGAGTAATGAGTTAGGAGTAATGAGTTAGGAGTTAGGAGTTTTGTTTATCCCCTTGTCCGCTCATCTCCCTCATCTCCCCTGCTCCCCTGCCCCCTGCTCCCTGCCCTCTGCCCCCCTACTCCCTACTCCCGATCTTCACATTCCCCCACGCCCTACCTGTGTCACAATAAAGAACTGTAATAAGAAAAATATTGTTAAGGTAATTTAGTGAGTCCAACTGCTCAATCCACGGCAAGTGCGCGTCGCGTAGTATTTCCTTTTACGGCAATTGTGGGCCAGGAAGAAATGAAACTGGCGCTGCTATTGAACGTGATTGACCCCAAAATTGGGGGTGTAATGATTATGGGCGATCGCGGCACCGGGAAATCCACAACTATCCGGGCGCTGGCGGATCTGCTACCAGAAATTTCTGTGGTTGCTAATGACCCCTTCAGTAGCGATCCTAGCGACCCCGACTTGATGAGCGATGAAGTCCGCCAACTGTTAGAACAAGGGGCGGAAATTCCCGTAGCTCACAAAAAAGTTCAAATGGTAGACCTGCCGCTAGGAGCTACAGAAGACCGAGTTTGTGGCACAATCGACATCGAGAAAGCTTTATCTGAAGGTGTCAAAGCTTTTGAACCAGGGCTGCTGGCAAAGGCTAACCGGGGCATTCTCTATGTGGATGAAGTCAACTTACTAGATGACCACCTTGTAGACGTATTACTCGACTCCGCTGCCAGCGGATGGAACACTGTAGAACGAGAAGGTATTTCTATTCGTCATCCAGCGCGTTTCGTGCTTGTGGGTTCTGGAAACCCCGAAGAAGGCGAACTACGCCCTCAACTGCTCGATCGCTTTGGGATGCACGCAGAAATTCACACCGTCAAAGAACCAGCTTTGCGGGTGCAAATCGTGGAACAACGGGCGGATTTTGACCAAAACCCGCCAGTATTTCTCGAAAATTACAAACCCCAGCAAGAAGCATTACAACAGCAAATTGTCAATGCTCAACAGCTTTTGCCAGAAGTGAAAATTGACTACGATCTGCGGGTGAAAATTTCTGAAGTCTGTTCAGAACTAGATGTGGATGGTTTGCGGGGTGATATTGTTAGTAACCGCGCCGCCAAAGCGTTAACAGCTTATGAAGGACGCACTGAAGTTACAGTTGATGATATTCATCGCGTAATTACGCTATGCTTGCGTCACAGACTGCGGAAAGACCCTTTAGAATCGATTGATTCTGGCTATAAAGTCGCCAAAGTTTTTAGCCGCGTCTTTGGCGTCGAACTACCAGAAAGTGATACTGCACAAAAGAACGGCACAGGTCAAAAGTTAGGAGCTAGGGGTTAAAAGTTAGAAGCGGAGCCGGAAATGCTCCGCCTCCGGTGAAGAATTAATAGTTAAGAGTTTTGAATGGAAAGCTGCTTCATATCTCACAACTTTATTTAATTCCTCACTCAGCACTGACTATATATAACTCCTAACTCCTAACTCCTAACTTCTAACTCAGTACTGAAATATGAGATTTTGGTCTTTTTGGTTCAACAGCTTTGTTCTATCTAGCCAATACAACCCGCCCAGGTTTGTAGAATTATTGATGCTCTTATTAGCGATCGCAATGCTGGCAATAGCCAGTATTTTACCTGACATACCCTATTTAATCTTAGGCTTGAGCTTAGTAGTTGGGGCATCTATTTCCATCTTAGTGCGGGAAGCGATCGCTCCCTCACCCCAAACACGAATTACCCAACTAACAGCATCCCTATTACTCATCATCAGCCTCTATGGCTTTGCTGATTTAATGTACACTCTTTAAAATTTGTCATTAGTCATTAGTCCTTTGTTTTTTGTTAGTTGTAAGCACCAATGACTAATGACTCCATTTTTGCATTTCCACCAATTCCATACATAACTCATTAATTTGCTCCAAATCAGGTTTATGAGGTAGCGCAGATTGTTCGCACACAAGTTCCATTTCGGCGACCAAATCTTCTGCTATTTTCATCACCTGTTCATAAGAATACTCACCTTTTAAAATAGCTTTTAAATCTTCAACATCACCAGCTATTCTCCTATCTACAATCACTTCACCTCGCCGCAATATTTCTACTCCACTGCGTAACAATCTAATGCAGTGCATCCCATGTTTCAGGTCAAAACCCGACTTTCTTTCCATTTCTGCTCTAGCCGGATTTCTATTCTCCTGCCAAGATAAGTAAGCCTTCCATTCTCTTAAAGCTATTTGATAGCTTTGACTTTTCTGAAGCAGACGAATAAAATCTTTACGGCTATTAGTTAACTTTTGGGTATATTCCAAAGTTTCATCAGGTAAAGTATATTGTTTTAACACTCCTTTAAAATCAATATCTGCTGTCAGCAATTGATATAATTGTTCTGCTTCTTCTAAAAACTCAATCCGTCCTCTGATTAAATTATAAAGATACTCCAGAAAAGCATTTAGCTCATCTTTGCTCAGAGGTGCTTCATCTTCTATAGCGAAATCATATGGTATCGGTTTTTTTTGCGGTGGCTTTAACAACCACTTCCGATGAGTTTCCATCTTTTTGATTTGGGCAAAAGCATAACCAGTGTAAGTATGTTTTACCTTCTTGCTCAAAAATAACTGTTTACGATCTATTAAATGCTGTCCAACTGCGTTTAAAAAAGGATAGTTATTTAACCAGAGCAATTCTAAAACATTGGGGTTTGCACCTGCTAATAACTGGAGGATTTTTCTTAATTCATATATAACTGTGTCTTTGTTACCATCAACGAATGGAAATATTCCTGGTTCATCCCAACCAGTATCTTTTTGTTCTATCCGATCGAATCCCAAATAGTACCTTTTGGGTGCAATAAATACTCCCCGATAATCAAAGTCGGAATCAGGACGATTTAAACCATAGCCGTGGCTACCAGCCAAACCAATTAAAATAGTTCTTTGCTCAACTTCTATTCTTTTCATATCACCTGATTAAAATATAGTCATCCTAACTCATGAGTTAAGCAGGTGGCGAGATGGAAAGTAGAGGGGTAGCGGGATAAATGAAAAATGACAAATACTAAGTTGTCTTTGTTTGTATTATTTGCTTGAAATAAGCAAAAAGGAAAATGCACTTCTGGTGATGACAAGGCAGAGGCGTTTATAATTGCAAGCCGCAACACTTAACTGTGAGGGAGAAAACTGTTTATTCGCTTGATACACTGGAAAAATTACTGAAATTTCAAGGACGATCGCGCAATTCAAGGTAAAATACAGTGATTTTCTGAGGGGTTGTAAACGTGGAGCCAATCACATTTACTGCTACAACGATCGCCACCGTGTTCTTCTCAGAAGCGGTGAAGGAAGGAGGAAAATCACTGGGGACAGGCGTTTCCAAGATGGTGAGTCAATTAATTACAACAGTCAGGAATAAATTCAAAGCAGCAGGAACTGAAGGACTGCTGACACGGGCAGAGAAGCAACCCACTGAGGCAAACGTTAACCTAGTGAAGGCAGAGTTAGCGGCACAGATGGAAGAGGATGCTGGATTTGCTGCTGAATTAAACGATTTGCTGGCTCAATTGCAAGCATCTGACGTAGTGCGTCAGATGATATTCAGGGGTATTGAGGTATCGGGCAACCTGGAAGCTGAAAATATAACCCAGAAGGCGAGTCGCGCCAGTTCGGTGGAGCAGGAAATGTTCACCGATGTGAAGGCGCAAAATATCAGGTTGGGCAATTTGTCTCAGGAGAGCTAGTACCATGCGTTCTGATAAAGATCCTTCCGAAGCAAATCATTCTCACAAGCGAATCAATCAAAATGCCTTTAACAACGTCATAGCACGAGACATCCAGATTGGTCAGATTGTTCAAAAGATTGTGTATCTGGGGCTGCCATTCAACAGTCATCACCTACGTTTTGTTCAGTTTGTGGCAAACTCGGCGTATCTCACCTGTTTGATTGGGGGATTCATTCGCTTATGGCAGAACGGTGCTGATTTTACGACACTGCTGCTGATAATCATTGGCAGTGGTTTGCTATCGCTGACTTGCCTGTACTATGCCTGGTTCTGGAAACCGGAAGTTCAGGATAAAAGCGCTCCAAGCTCTGAGCAGTCTGACTCGGAGTTGGTGAAAGCACAACAAATTAAGCAGCGATCGCGTCAACGAACACGTCGTTTAGCAATTGTCGGAATCTTCGCCATTCCCCTGCTGACCTTTGGCGGATTTTTCGTGTGGCGATCGCTCCCTCCGCCCAAAGTTCTTGTGCTAGTTGCTGAATTTGACGGATCGAGTGAAGAAGAGCATAAAGTGGGTGCAAGACTTAGAAGAGATCTGGAGTATGTTACTAAAGAATACTCAGATGTCGCGGTGAAACCTCTAGGAAAAACCATTCCCGACCAGAAAGGCAGCGACGTTGCTCGTGCAGAAGGAGAGCAGAAGAAAGCAACTATTGTCATCTGGGGTTGGTACAGTAATGTCCCTGATTCTGACATGACTGTTAATTTTGAGCTACTTAGATCGCCAACCTATTTCCCTAAACAGAAAGGCGAAACTGTACAAGACATCAGATCCCTCAAAACTGAATCAACTCCAGTAACCGCTAACGCTAATTCTTTCGGTTTCCTGCTTAAAACAAATCAAAACCAAACATATTATTTTACACTTTTTACACTAGGCATGGTGCGATATGCCGCAGGAGAGTGGAAGGAAGCCATCCCCCGTTTCAAAAATGCCTTACATCAGGTATCAGAAACCAATGTATCTACTCTAAATAAAGAAGCCGTTTATTTTTACCGTGGGGTTTGTTATTACAACAATAGCAATTTCAACGAAGCGATCGCAGACTACAACCAAGCCATAAAACTCAAGCCGGACTTTGTTGAGGCTTACAACAATCGAGGTAATACTTACGCAAAGCAGGGCAACTATACCCAAGCTTTTACAGACTACAACAAAGCCATCAACCTCAATCCGAACCTTGCTGAAGCTTACAACGGTCGGGGGATTGTTTACAGGAACCAGGGCAAATATACTCAAGCTCTCGTAGACTTTAACAAAGCTATCGAACTCAAGCCAAACAATGCTGAGGCTTACACCGGTCGGGGGAATGTTTACGTCGCTCAGGGCGACTTTGCCCAAGCTATCATAAACTACAACAAAGCGATCAAACTCAATTCCAACCTTATTGAGGCTTACTATAATCGTGGAGTTGCTTATGTTGGTCAGGGCAATTACACCAAAGCCTTTGCAGACTATGATAAAGCTATCGAACTCAATGAGAACTCTATTGAGGCTTACAACAATCGAGGCATGGCTCACTTTGAGCAGGGCAATTTCGACAAAGCCCTCGTAGATTTTAACAAAGCTATCGAACTTGATCAGAACTCTGGTATAGTTTACAACAATCGAGGGAATGTTTATGCAAAGCAAGGCAACCTCACCCAAGCCTTTGCAGACTATAACAAAGCCATCGAACTCAACCCCAACGATGCTCATGCTTACAACGGTCGGGGGAATGTTTACGGAAATCAGGGTAACTTCACTAAAGCTTTTGCAGACTACAGCAAAGCCATCGAACTCAAGAGGGACTTTTCTGAAGCTTACTACAATTGGGGAAGTGATTACTACAATCAGGGTAACTACAGTCAAGCTATTTTGAACTACGACAAAGCCATCGAGTTCAAGCAAGGCTATGCTGGTGCTTACAATGCTCGCGGGGCAGCTTACACTAAGCAGGGCAACTACACCCAAGCTCTTGCAGACTTCAACAAAGCGATCGAACTCAACCCGAACGCTGCTTTTGCTTACTACAATAAAGCTGGTGTTTACAGCTTAAAAAGAGAGTTCAAGGAAGCGATCGAGAATTTGCAACAAGCAATCCAATTAGATGCAAAGCTTCGGGAGGATGCAAAAACAGATTCCGATTTTGATAACATCCGCAAGGATGAGCAGTTTCGGGCTTTAGTAGGGAAGTAGATGCTGGGCTTACAATTATAAACGCCTCTAGCTTCTGCCTTGTCGCCATCACCAAAAATTGCTAAAACCCTGTTAATGAGTTGGCTTTCATTGTTAAAGCATCCCGATGAAATACCAATGAATTGTCCTGGAATGTTAATGCGTTTCCCTCCATTAAAAACGCTACACGTTTTACACAAAACTGTAGTTAGTTTAACAGAAATGCCCCTAAAGGAGATGATGCAACGCTATCCCCTTATGGAGCAAAACTTGTCAATTCAGTTTTTTTATACTTTCGGTTTCCTAGAACAAGAATTATCTAGGATAAATGTGGCGTCTATTCCCCCATCCTGGGTTGACAATGGCGGCTAAATCTTCTTCAGATAATTTGCTGATTTCACTATCCAGTTCTCTGGCGGTGAAATCATAGCCACGCTCTTGAGCAATTTTGATGAAGGCTTCTGGATCGGCTGTTGCTTTGAGTCTTTGCTGTAACGCTTGATCTTGTTTTACAGCTTGAAAAAGTCGGGCAGCATTTTGCTGTGTCATAACAATCAATCTCCTGTTTGAAATATCAGGTTTGAATGTGATAGTTTAACTCTTGAGGATTCACTAACTTTTGTAAAGGATTTCTAGATGAGACACCGTATATTTCATCTTAAAACAAAGAATAAGAATGTGTTGATTTTGATAACAAAATATAACTTTTAAGCTAATACTAACTAATGTTAATTTTTGGAAGATTCAGCCCTCAGATAGTAGCAATTTTTATTTAAAAGTATTTGTTCTGACTTCTTATAAATACAATTTACATTCGTGCGAGTAGGCGATGTCTACAACGAACGCTCTATGTCTACACTTATGACGACAGTTGGCTAATTTCTCCCCACTCTTGGAAAATGAGCGATCGCACAAAGTAATTAACTGATTTCTCATCTTCAGGCTGACCAGATAGCAATTTAGAGCTTGACTTGACGCCTATGAATAAAATAGTATGTTAGATTGTCTGTCTAATTCCTGCTCGGATCAGGTAGACATATTACAAAGGCTGGCAAAAGCATCTCTACAGGAGATAAAAACCAGCTACCTGTACGGCAACCTCAAGGACAATTCCATGACCTACGCGATTATTGAAACTGGCGGCAAACAAATACGAGTAGAGCCAGGGCGGTTTTACGACATTGAACTGCTGGCGATCGAACCAGATGAAAAAGTTACAATAGATTCCGTATTACTCGTGCAGCACGATGGCGAAGTCACCATTGGACAGCCATTAGTAACAGGTGCGACTGTAGAAGGGACTGTAATGCGACATTACAGAGGTCGTAAAGTCCTGGTATACAAAATGAAGCCGAAAAAGAAAACCCGCAAAAAACGGGGGCATCGTCAGGAAATTACCAGACTTATGATTGACTCCATCACCCTCAACGGTGCAGTGTTTGCTGCCCAAGGAGAACCGGAGAAGGAAACCCCAGTTCTAGATAACACCGCTGCTGAAGAAGTTGAAACCGCTGCTGAATAATAAAAGAAGTAGATACACAAGAGGAAATTATGGCTCATAAGAAAGGAACAGGTAGTACACGCAACGGTCGTGATTCTAATGCCCAACGTCTGGGTGTCAAGCGTTATGGCGGTCAAGTTGTACGTGCAGGAAACATTCTCGTGCGTCAACGCGGCACCAAATTCCACCCTGGTAACAACGTCGGTATTGGTAGCGATGACACTTTGTTTGCCTTAATCGACGGTGTTGTAATGTTTGAGAGAAAGGGCAAAACTCGTAAAAAAGTTAGTGTTTATTTACCCATAACTGCTGCTGAGACAGCCCCTGCTGAAGCAGTAGCAAGTTAGAGTATTAGGGTAAGTATCCTGCGGTTGGTGCCAAGTTAAGAGACCTCTTGCAAAAATATATTTTTGCATTCTTAGGGAAAAGGGTAAAGGTTAAAGGGAAAGGGAAAATTTTATTTCTTTCCCCCTTCCCCCTTCCCCCTTACCCCGCTTGCGTCACAAAAGTAAACTACTAGAAAGTAAAAGTTGTGCGAAGTGCGCCTACAATTGCTGTGTCATTAGTACTAAACCCTTCCGGGCTGAAGATGAAATATACACCAGGGGTAATGGAGATATTGTCATTAACCCGATAGTTATAAAATGTTTCTAAATGATAGGGAGTCGCGTCTTCTGGACGAGAAGCAATTCCCGCTACAGATTCTCGGTAAAGTGGCTGTCCAAAAATAACGGCGGCGGTGTTCCCTTCATGGAATATATCTCTAAAATGCAACCCAGCCGACCAGCTACTAAAGGTTGTTGAGGCATCTACATTCGAGAGATTAGCAAAAAGCAATGCACCTGATAGCGACAAGGATGTTTTCGGCGCAAACCGCCACGTTACCGTTGCACCCACAGAATTTACATTGATTGGCTCATCAAGAGTTGCTAGTGTCGCGTCACCACCAAACCTCGCTAGTTGTGCTGCATTGGGAGTAAATCGAATAGAAGCAATATCTGCACTACCCAAGCCTGTACCTAGAATATTGATTGTGTGGTAGCTGTGTGCATAGTTGATGCCAATATCAATAGTTGAGATTGGTTTGAGGGTTAGTTGGGCAGCGATCGCTTGTGTGCCGTTAAAGACACCTGCTCCCAAAGGTGTGTTCAAAAGACCACGATCTTCTGATATTGGAGCGGAACCACTACCATAGATAACTCCGAGTCCTACTTGTTTTGAAGGATTCCACAAAAAACCAGCACCCGCTAATAAACCCGTACCAGAAGTGCCTCCTGTAATTCTGACAGCAGCGTTATAACCTGCAAATCGAGAGATTGCACCTTGGCTATCGCTGGCGTAGGGAGTGATGGCAGGAAAAACATCTGTAATCTCTGCATTAGTTCCACCAAAGACAACGAATTTCTGAGACAACGGTAAGACATAAGCTAGCTTGTAAAGACTAACTGAGTTTGCTCCGCCATCAGGTTGTAATGTCTGGGCGTTAAAGCCAGGAAATTGAGGTTCAAAGCTTAACTTGGTTGAACCTGCGCCAAGAAAACTTGAATTTGGCAATAATTGGCCTTGAATGGTTCCTCTTTCATAAAATGAACCGCTCGATCTAAAGTTGTAAGCTTGGAGTCCAACAATCAACAAATCACTGCCGTTAAAGCTGCTGGTAAGATTGAGCCGGACGCGATTATTGAAGGCTAATTTAGCATCTTGGCTGCCTGGTTCTCCACCTGTGGCTGTGGACAAAGAAAAAATCGCTTCGCCATTAAGTTTAGTTGTCGTAGAAAACTGTTGCTTCTCTAAGGTAGCTGTGTGAGTTTCTAAGGCATCTACTCGACCACGCAATGTTGCAAGTTCAGATGCAAATTGTTCTTGAAGTTTTTGGAGAGTAGTTAAATCTTCTTTCTTAACTAAATCACCAGTACTAGTAGCAATCAGTTCGTTGATTCTATCTAAGCAAGCATTCAATCCCGCAGCAAATTCATAACGGCTTAAGGCGCGATTTCCTTTATAAGTACTGTCAGGATATCCCACAATGCAACCGTAACGTTCCACTACCGATTGCAGTGCAAGAAAAGCCCAATCTGTTGTCTTAACATCAGATAGTTGAGATACAGAGTTTACTTGAGCGATCGCATTCGATTCTTGAAAATTAGAATTAGTTGAAAAGACGCTACTGTTGTCTTTGTCTGCGCTATCAAGATTGTTTACAGGATTGTCTGCACTGAGTTGAGCATTTGCTGGAGATGCACCCAGTGAAATTAAAGCAGTAAGTAAGCACAGGCAACTGACTCTTCCCGTATACATTAAATTGTAGTAATTCATACCCATTCCTCACACACAAAAGAAAACACCACGTTTTTTGTGAATACTAATTATTCACAAGTTAAAGCTAACCAGCAAAAACAATCTCTCAAGAATTAAATACTCTTTTTGTTGGGAGTTTGCCGATTAAACATGCGAACTTATGCTGCACAAAATTACTTTGTACAGAGTTCACATAGGAATATCTCAGTCGATGCATCGGCTGAGAATAGTTGTAGCTTTTATCAAGCTCAAAATTGAAATTTCAACAATTACTTAGTCATGAGTAAGGACTTCATTATTTTAAAAAATGCTTTTTGTAATTTTTAAACTACTTAAACTTTATAGATACACTATAGTTTTGATAAGTGCTACTTTACCATGTATTTTTTACAAAAATAAACATTTTTAATGTTTTTACTATATAATACAAATAATAGTCATTATATTAAATAATATTATAATAAGTAGCTTTTTGATAATATTAAAATATATAATCCGCTCATATCATGTCCGCTTGATTACTTACTAAACCCCAAGAACCCCACCCCGCCAAAGCTGCGCTTTGTCTCCCCTCCCGAAGAGCGGGGAGGGGCTGGGGGTGGGGTGCAATGACTGTGGAAATCATAACTAATTATGCGGACATGATATCATTCGTGCAATCAATAATGAGTTTATTTTCAGACGAAACAATGGCATTGTTAGCTAAAACAATGCCATTGCAACTCTAAAAGACTTGTGTATATACCGTAGCTTTACAAAGAAAGAGGTTTTTTAGCCAAGAGTGAACAGTCAGATTAATAATAGCTGCCAGATTTTCGATGCTCCAAAGCAGTGACACCATCATTTTCTAACACTTCACCGCGATCGATGACGGCATAAATTAACCATCTATCGCCACATTCTAGCTGATTTTGCACTGTACATTCTAAATAGGCTAATGCCTCATTCAAAATCAAACAACCATTCAGAGCCGTTTTTGTAGCAAGATTTGCAAAGGGATTATCTCCTAAAGTGCTATGACGAGAAAAATAGCGTCGGACATTTCTTCCTTCTTTGAGGATATTTAGCACAAATTTATCACCAGGATGATGCATTAACTCTGCATTCTGCTCATTAGCGATCGCAATCATAATTCCTGGTGGGTTAAAAGTTGCCTGAGATACCCAAGAAGTTAAAACCCCTTTGTGAGTTTCTTCATCACGAGTTGTCACAACACACAGAGAACCGACGATCCGACCCACCGCTTGTTCGGTACGATCTACATGGGTTTCTGTGACAATCTGGCGGGAAGTCCGCAGTTTTTTGGTTTTCTTCAAGTTTTGGGCAAAAAAAGCACCGGCTTCTTCACACTGCTGAAGAATCTCAGGAGTCGGACTGAAACGCACCCGAATTGTTTCAAACCCTAGTTGATAATTAGCATCTTTGAGCTTGCTTTCGATTAAATCTATTGCCTCGCCACTCCAGCCATAAGAACCAAACACCCCTGCTAACTTAGTTTTAACCGCCACCGAGAGAACTATTCCTAAAGCAGTTTGAATTTGAGTTGGTGCATGGCCGCCTAATGTGGGTGAGCCGATAATCAAACCATCACAGGATTCTACAATGCGGTTAATCTCCGCAGAATCGGCTAGTTCACAGTTAATCGATTCTACATTAACTCCATTTTGGATCAAACCTTGAGCGATCGCATTCGCCAGAGTTGCTGTATTTCCATAAGCAGAAGCATAAAGCAAAGCGACACTCAATTCTTGAGATTTTTGTCCTTGACACCATTGACGGTAATCATAAGTAAAACGACTCAAGCTGTAACGCACAACTGGCCCGTGTGCTGGGGCATAACATCTGGCTCCCAAAAGCGATATTTTATCTAAAGCTACTTCGACTTGTTTCGCTTGGGGGGCATGGAGACATTCAAAATAGTAACGACGTTCCGCATCTAAACCCTTCCAATCTTCATCAAACAAAGTATCTTCGCAAATATGAGCGCCGAAAAGTTTGTCTGTGTAGAGAATTTTTGTGGCGGCATCATAAGTACAAAGTCCATCCGCCCAGCGGGGAGTCGGTACGGTGATAAATGATAAAAGATGTCCTTGTCCTAAATCTAGAGTATCCTGCGATCGCATCGCTTGAATAGGTGATTCAAATTCGGGAAAAGCGGTTTTGAGAGCATTGGCGGCGGGGCGAGAACAAATGAGAGTAGCTTGAGGAACCAGAGAGAGCAATACTCGCAAGGTTGCTCTGCGGTTCGGGTTGACATGACTGAGAACAATGTAATCGAGGGAGATGAAATCTAGATGTTGTGCAAGTTGCTCAAGGTAAATTTCGGTAAAAGATTCGCCGGGAGGGTCAATTAAAGCCTTTTTATCAGCTTGAATCAGATAAGAATTTGCTGTAGTCCCTCGTTGGCGGGAATATTCCACCTCAAATTTTAATCTGTCCCAAGTCCGCGATCGCAAAATCAGAGTATTTTTACCAATTTCAGCAACTTGTACATCTCTGCTATGGTTGGGTGTTAATGTAGCGACAGACATAATAACCTCTGTTAATAATGGGGAATTGGGAATTAGGAATTAGGAATTGGGTGTTGGACATGGCAGAAGATTCTCCTTTCTACAGACACGATTAATCGCGTCTCTACCCACTCCCGTTCGACTACGCTCATGGCAAGCCTACTCCCTATTTTTAATGACCATTGTTTTGTATTAATTCAGACTTGGCTCGGCTTTTATAGCGTTTAGATATCTCTTGTTCGGGATCGATACCTTCAAAGGTAGGGGGTAGCCAAACTCGGAGGAACAATAGTACTCCCAGGACTAATAAAAAAGCACAAGTTGCTAAAACTTGACTCCAACTTGTTTCTAGAACACCTTTAACAATGACTTCTCGCAAAGCGGAAACAATGGAAACTTCAACAGCTACCCCAATAGATACTCGATGTTCCTGTAGGTAAATAATTAACAATCGGAATAGCTCAACTAAGATAAGTAAAAAGAGAATATCGGCAGTAACAGCATGAAAATCTAGAGGTGGAAGTAAGGAGAGAAACATATCTCTCACCTGAAGCACCATAAAGCTAAATAAACCAATACACAAACAAATCACAATCACATCTTGGATAAATTCCAAGGTTCGCACAACGCGACCACGATTGATTTCGTACATGCTAATCGGGGTATTTTCAACAGATTTATACATAGTTTTTTGGGAGACGCGATTCATCGCGTCTGTACAAGAATGGGTAGAGACGCGATTCATCGCGTCTGTGGTAAGCAGGGAAAATAAGGGAGGCAAGGGGACAAGGAGAATGACCAATGACAAATGACTATTTAATAATGATTGCCAATTTTGCGGTGATGAGCGGCGGTAAGTGCATTTAGTTTGGCGACCCTTCCAGTTTGGACTGTACTATAAATTACCCAATGATCTCCACAATCCATGCGGCTAGTGATTTCACATTCCATGTAAGCTAAAGCTTCAGCTAAAACGGGCGATTCATTTTTAGCTGGATATGTTTTCACTCCCGCAAATCTATCTGCACCAGGAGCAAAACGTTTGAGGAAATGTTTCATTAATCCTTGATATTTGCCTTCTTCTAAAACATTTAAAACAAAGCGATCGCCAACGTGCATTAAAGATTCAATTGCCCGATCTTTAGATACTGCGATCGCAACTCCTAAAGGCTCAAGACTCGCTTGTGTCACCCAAGAAGCAAACATTGCACTTTGAATTTCTCCTTTTTTGGCGGTAACAATGTATAATCCTGTGCTAATCCGCCCTAAAGCTTTCTCTAACTCGGTATTGATAGATTTTATCTGTTTTATGGTGCGATCGCGGTTCAACCATTGACCCAAATCTGTCCCCGCTTCATCACAAAGCTGTTCCGTTGCTTGAGTAGGAATTTCCTTAACTAAGATAGGTGGAAAAGCTTCAGTTAATCCCAATTCTTGAAACTTATTACGTAAAGGATAAATGGGTTCATCTTCTCCACCTCCAGACTCTAATAAACCAACAGCCTGTTTTTTGTGAACAGCAGCTAAAATCGTACTTAAAGCCGCTTGAACCATCACCGAAGATTGGGGTGGCATTGCAATTACTAAACCAGAAGATTGTGCAACTAATTCTCGAACTTCTTGAGGTTCTGAACTATTGAGAGGAACTAATTCTACCGCCGCACCTGTTTTCGCGCATCCATGAGCTATAGTACGGACTAACTGCTCGCTATAACCGTAATCTTCAACATAAAATAGAGCTACTAAAGTCTCTGTTTTTGCCTGTTCTAAACTCCAGTTTTGATACCGTCCGAGCCATTCAGATATATAGTGTTTTAATAAAGGGCCATGTCCTGTAGCAACTGTTGTTATTTCTAACTTTTCAATTCGCTTTAAAGCTGCCAGGACAGACCGAGCATTAGGCCCCATCAAACAATCATAATAATATTGAAAGTCTTCCTCAAGTAAGGTGATATTTTCATCATAAGTATGGTCATCACAGTAGTGCATCCCAAACACATCGCAGGTGTAGAGAGTGCTAGTTTTGTGGTCATAAGTGAAGATTGTGTCAGGCCAGTGTAAGTTAGGTGCAGAGATAAATTCTAATTCGTGCCCGTTGCCTAAATCTAATCGCTCTCCACTTTTCACCTGCATTGATTTAAAAGGCTGGTGAACCATATTTTCTAAAAATTGAATAGCTACCTTAGCACCGACAATAGTAATGGAAGGAGCTAATTGCAAAATATTTTTCACTAAGCCACTGTGATCGGGTTCTGTGTGGCTAATAATCAAATAATCTATTTTAGTTGGATCGATTAATCCCACCACTATCTCAAGATATAATTCCTCAAACTTACGGTGAGATGTGTCAACTAAAGCAACTTTTTCTCCCTGAATTAAAAAAGAATTATAAGTAGTACCATTCCGTAGACCAAACTCGACATCAAAACGTTCTCTATCCCAGTCTAGACAACGAATAGCAGTCGTTTGAGGAGCAATTTCAACAGTTTCAACTGTCAAACGTCCTGGGTTGGGAGTAGCTTGAGTAAGCTCTATGAGTGCAACCATTGTTTTCTCCAAAAAGATTGTTATATGAAGCGAGGTTGATGTTTCTTATATTTACCTGAAATACTCAATTAGTAAAATGCCAATTTCTAAAGCTAATCATCAGAAACTTTTATTCATCATTTAGATTGATTTACCATTGAATTAGTCAATGTTTACCATCAATAATAAATGTGAGAAAATATAAATAATCAGTTAGAATCTTTAGGGATGTCGTTAATATTTTTTCCTCCTGCCATACAAAAAATAAACAGCGAAATC
Organism: Nostoc sp. EspVER01; assembly: GCF_034530635.1. NCBI lineage: Bacteria > Bacillati > Cyanobacteriota > Cyanophyceae > Nostocales > Nostocaceae > Nostoc > Nostoc sp. EspVER01. The sequence goes on along the minus strand of NZ_JAVRCS010000005.1, from coordinate 31,460 downwards.
GCCCGTCACGCTGGTGTCGATATGTATGTGCTGCGCCTGGATTTGATGCACCCGTGGGTTAACGGCAACAAGTGGTTCAAGCTGAAATACAACCTTTTAGAAGCCAGAGAGAAAAATTTCACAACGCTGTTAACCTTTGGCGGTGCTTATTCCAATCACATCTATGCAACTGCGGCGGCTGGTAATCTTTTCGGTTTTCGCACCATCGGCGTAATTCGTGGGGAGGAGAAGCTACCATTAAACCCAACGCTGAGTTTTGCTGTACAGCAGGGTATGCAGCTTGTGTACCTGAACCGCGAGATGTATCGACAGCGCAACACACCAGCATTACAGGAATATCTGCAACAACGTTTCGGCGAAGTGTTTATCATTCCCGAAGGCGGGAGTAATTTAAATGGTGTGCGCGGCTGCACAGAGATAATTATTGGTGATGCGATTGCATTTAATCATATATGCGTTGCTTGCGGTACGGCTACCACACTGGCGGGGATTGCGCTTTCGTTGGATCAAACGCAAAGAGCGATCGCATTTCCCGTATTGAAAAATGGGGCATTTCTTGCCCAAGAAATCGAAACTTTATTGACAAATTACCTCACCTCTGGTTTACCTGCACCATATACTTCTCCCGCTTCCTGGGAATTAGTATGTGATTATCACTTCGGCGGCTATGCAAAAGTGAACGATGAGTTACTACTATTCAGCCGGCAGTTTACACAGGAACATGGCGTACCTCTCGATTACGTATATACTGCCAAAATGTTTTACGGAGTGATGGATTTACTAAAGCAGGGATTTTTTTGTAAAGGCGATCGCTTGTTGCTGGTACACACAGGCGGCTTACAAGGCAATGCCGGTATGGAGGAGCGTTTTCAGAAGTTTACTAAAATCTCAGAGACGTAGCAATGTTACATCTCTGCTAGGGTTCTTACCGTTTATTTTGTAAACTTTGAATGGTAGCGATCGCATGTTTCGCCACAATATCAATCTCCTCTTGGGTATTGAAGCGTCCAATGCCAAACCTCACTGAGGCATAAGCTAGCTTTTCTGAATGTCCCAATGCTGTGAGAACATGAGAAGGTGCAGTATTTGCCGACGAGCAAGCAGAACCAGAAGATATGGCCATTACTGGCTGCAATCCTAACAAAAGTGCCGCACCATCCACTCCCTCAACACTGATACTCAAGTTTCCCGCCAATCGCTGTTGCGGATGTCCGTTGAGATGAATTCCTTCAACTTGCGAAAGCTGTTCCCACAATCTTTGTCTTAACTGGGTGAGGCGTTGGGTTTCTGTTTCTTGTTCCGCCAAAGCGATTTCTACAGCTTTCCCAAAGCCGACGATTTGCGGTGTATACAATGTACCAGAGCGCATCCCCCGCTCATGTCCACCGCCGTGTTGCTGGGGAGCTAGTTTTACTCTGGGATCGCGTCTGCGGACGTACAGCGCTCCAATACCTTTGGGGCCATATACTTTATGTGCTGTTAGCGACATCAAGTCAATTTTCATCGCTTGCACATCTAAGGGAATTTTACCAATAGCTTGGGCGGCATCGGTATGGAAAATGATATCGTGTTCATGGCACATTTCGCCAATTTCTGCCAAAGGCTGTAATACGCCAATTTCGTTATTTGCAGCCATCACCGATACCAAAATTGTCTCAGGACGGAAAGCTTTTTTTAACTCAGTTAAATCAATCAATCCATCTTTTTGGACAGGGAGAATAGTAATTTCAAAACCGAGACTTTTTAAATAATTACAAGGATCAATAACTGCATTATGTTCAGTGGCAACAGTAATAATATGCTGACCTTTTTTAAAATAAGCTTCGGCAACACCTTTTATAGCTAAATTATTTGCTTCTGTTGCACCACTCGTAAACACAATTTCTTCTGGTGTGGCGTTGATTGCTGCTGCTAAAATTTCTCGCGTTTGCCTCACAGCGGCTTCTGCTTCCCAACCATAAATATGACTAATACTTGCTGGGTTGCCAAATTTCTCTGTGAAGTAGGGAAGCATTGCTGCCAGTACCCGTTCATCTACGGGTGTAGTAGCGTGACAATCAAGGTAGATAGGACGAATCGACATAATTATTAACTCAAACTTTGACTCAAATTTTTTAATACGCTTAGAACTTGATACAGTTCATTTTTTCTCCTCAACAGACTAAATTCATCAGATAATGCATACTTTGGTATATTTTGTTTAGTCAGTTTTATAAAAATGAAATGACTACCATTTGTTACTAATCCAAAAGTAGGTTTGTCTTGACTAGGATTAGCCAACATATAAACAAGTGCTTGAGGTACGGCTTCTAAAAGAGAAAAACTAGCCCTTTTAGATTCAATTACTAACAACCAGAATTGTTCTTGAATAACTAAAACATCAATTCTACCTCTAATGATTTCTCCTTCATCTTCCGTAGAAATTTCTATTGATTCCTCGCCTCTCATATAAAAAGGCTCATCATAAAATCCAGCTAAATTGAGTAAAGGAGATAAAACTACTAATTTCACCGTTTCTTCTGACAAAGGAGGTCGCTTGACTAAACGGAGAAAATGAAGTTTTACTTTGTCTAAATTTTGCTTTTCTAAATCTGTAATTTCCGGTAAATTTTCAAACCATTCTGTGAAGAATGCCTCATCTTCGGCTACTTTTAGGCTAAATCTTTCTTCCAAATAGGCAAGCCCGATATTTTGTGCTTGGATAAATTGAACCATAATTTATTTACAAGATGCAATATAACTATTACGAAACTGTCCTAGTATTAATCTAGATAAAAATAGCAAAGAAAATTAACTTAAAAGTTGACCTATCTTTTTTAATATATTCAAAACTTTATATAATTCATTTTCGCGTCTATATAAAGTAAATCTATCAGATAAAGCATATATTGGTTTATTTTGTTTTATCAACTTGATAAATTGAAAATCTTCTCCATTCATTACTAAGGAATATGTAGGATGATCAGGCTGAGGATTTGCCAACATATGAGTTAGTGCTTGAGGAATCGCCTTTGCCAAGGAAAAACTAGACCTTTTAGATTCAATTATCAATAACCATAGCTGATCTTGGAGAACTAAGACATCAATTTTACCTTTAATAATTTCTTTAGTATCTTCGGTAGTTACTTCATCATCAATGATAAAATCTTCACTAATTTCTACACTTTCTTCTGTAGCAATATAAAAAGGAGGACGATAAAAACCAGCTAAATCTAACAACGGAGATAATACTACCAATTTTACTGCTTCTTCTAAAAGAGGAGCATTTTCAAGAACGTTAAGATAGTTATTTTTAACTCTGTCTAAATATTGCTTTTCTAATTCGGAGACTTCAGGGATATAGTCAAACCACTCTGTAAAAAATTGCTCATCTTCAGATTTATAGAGAGCAAATTTTTTCTTTAAATAGGCAAAAGTAACATTTTGGGCTTGGATGACTTGAATCATATTTATTTCAACTTGCAAAAAGTCTAATTCCTGACTTTAATTGTCACGCAGTTTCTAGCATCCAGCCGCGTTACGTAGCTGCTAATTCCTGTAATTTAGTTAAAACTGCCTGAGCATGACCTTTGGTTTTCACATTAGGCCAAGTATATACAATGATTTTATCAGGTGAAATTAGAAAGGTTGACCGAGCAACACCCATATATTCTTTGCCCATAAATTTTTTCAATCGCCAAGCACCGTAAGCTTCTGTCAAAATATGTTCTGGGTCACTTAAAAGGGTGATTGACAAGTTATGTTTGCTGATAAATTTACAATGGGACTTACCTGAATCGGGACTTACGCCTAAGATTTTCGCTCCCAGTTTGCTGAAGTCTTGATACAACTCGGTGAAATCTTTCGCTTCGGTGGTACAGCCCGGTGTGTCATCTTTAGGGTAGAAGTAGAGGACAACCCACTGACTGCTGAGGTCGTCGAGAGTGACCGAATTGCCATTTTGGTCAGGGGTGGAGAAATCTGGCGCTGGTTGTCCGACTTGGGGAATGTTGCTCATGATGAGGGTGTGAGAGATTGTGTAGGCGTAGCCCATCGTAGATATCGCTTTACAATTGTACATAGATTGAGCTATGCCTACGCACCCATTCCTATTTGCTGACAATGACTAAAGATATGCAACGCGAATTTACCAACCGCGATGAGTTGGTAGCCTACCTGCGTGAACAATTTCCAGGTGCAGCACAACGCGATCGCCACATCAGCGAAACTCTGGGGGGACGCAAAGCGGCACAAACAGCGCTGCAAAAAATCGATCCCCTTCGCTATGCCCAAACACGTAATTTCTTCACAGGCGCAGTCACGCGACTTTCGCCTTACATCCGCTATGGCGTTTTGAGTTTGCGAGAAATTCGAGATTATATCCTCAACCAAGTACAGCACCAAGATGATGCTACAAAACTAATTAACGAATTAGGCTGGCGCGACTATTGGCAACGGTTGTATATAAAGTTGGGGGATGAAATCTGGAAAGACCAGGAAGAGTACAAAACTGGTTACACTGTGGCTGAATATGCACCCGAATTGCCGCAAGATGTGAGAGAAGGAAGCACCGACAGAGTTTGCATCGACAGTTTTAGCCGTGATTTGAGAGAAACTGGTTATTTACATAACCACGCGCGAATGTGGCTAGCGGCTTATGTTGTCCATTGGCGGCGTATTCGTTGGCAAGCAGGAGCCAAATGGTTTCTTGAACACCTTTTAGATGGAGATCCTGCTAGTAATAATATGTCATGGCAGTGGGTTGCTAGCACGTTTAGTCATAAACCGTATTTTTTCAACCGTGAAAATTTAGAACGCTACACCAAAGGCGTTTATTGCCAGAAATGTCCCCTTTACGGTCATTGTGATTTTGAAGGCAGTTATGAAGAATTAGAACAGCGACTTTTTCCTAAAGGGGAATTTAGTAAACAACCTAATAGCCAAAGTTGGCAGCGTGGAAAGAAAGGTAAAAAATGAATAAACCAATTGTTTGGGTACATGGAGATTGTCTCAGTCCATATAATCCCACATTGCAAAAATACCCCGATGCCCCAGCTATCTGGGTTTGGGATGAGGCTTTGATAGAGGAATGGCAATTGAGTCTTAAACGTCTCACCTTCATTTACGAATGTTTGCTAGAGTTACCTGTTGTTATTCGCCGTGGCAATGTGGCACAAGAAATTTTAGCTTTTGCTCAAGAACATGATGCCAATTTAGTTGTCACAGCCGATAGTCCCAGTCCCCGGTTTGATGATATCTGTAATCAAATGGAGCGTTCTATAGCAGTGGAAGTGTTAGAGGTAGAACCATTTTTTGACTATGACGGCTATATTGACTTGAAACGTTTCTCGCGCTATTGGAAAGTGGCTCAAAATTATGTTTATCAAAAGCCTTCGCCCTAAATTCCTCTTATAAATTGGGCTACGGTGTACACACAAGTCAAATTACCCTAAAAACCTAGCTTGATAGGACTTTCCTCGTTCCCAGGCGGAGCCTGGGAACGCATTCATTGAGTCTTTGACTCAATGTCTGACAGGAGGCAGAGCCTCTAAATCAGGCATTCCCATGCAGAGCATGGGAACGAGATAAACGAAAAAACAATGGAAAATCAAGCTTTTTTCGACTTGTGTATACACCGTAGCCTTTCCAAGGGGGGAAACAAGAAAATCTAGTTCCCTCCCCAATACATACGGGGAGGGTTAGGGTGGGGTAATTCAAAGACTGGTAGTGATTCCATAACTTGTGTGTACACCATAGCCCTTCTCCCAAATTGAGAGAAGGGGTTAGGGGATGAGGGCGGTTAATTTTACTTAAAAGATTTTGATTGATTTTTTAAGTAAGATTAACTTATAAGTTAATTACAACAATTGCTGCAATCATTTAAACCTTTCTTATACATCAAAGAGTAATTGTTGCAAAGTATTAAGCCTTTCCAACACTTGCTTATACATTTCTTGGAAATACTTAAACCTTTCTTATACATGAAAGAGCAATTGTTGCAAACGCTTCAATTTTGGCAACTAGTCTTGCAGGTTAATCGAGTTACAAGTGCTGAGTTGCAAGTGAGATTTTTCACTCAGCAGTATTAAATCTATTGAGGTTTGTAAATAATTTGTATCTCTGCAAGGAATATTCCTTTAGACTGAGTTTCAACTGAAAAAATGTGGGAATAAACACAAATGCATTCGTTAAATATATTTTGTCACGAATCTGTAGTTGCTGTTTCCTTTGTCGCTTGCATTATTGGACTGTTGTTATTGTGGAATAGTAAGCAGCAAACAAATGAGATGGAAGAAACAGAGCGAATTCTGTTTAGAATGAGCTTTAGTTACTGGCTAGTTTACTGTGTAGCTTTTGGCATCGAAAAAATAGTTTTACCTGGCTGGGAATCTGTAGTCATGACTTTGAAAATAACTACGGCTCTGTCATATTTCTTAACTTTTTCTTGCATCGTTAGTCTGCCGCTACATAAATTTGCAGTACATCGGGTTGAGGAATAGTGATTGGGGATTGGGCATGGAGTATGCGATTAACATCTCATAGCGATCGCTAATGCAGCTTCTAGTTGATCTTGGGGTAAAGTCGTTAAAATAAAGACCTCTTGTACCGTTTTCCCCTGCCGTGCAATGACTTTATAGCCGCCGCGAATGGGTACTGAGACGCGTAGTTGCATTTTTGGACAATGACCCTTCGATCGCCCAATCACTCCCGGCGTCACAGTTTGGATGCCATCTTGCTGACAAAGACGTTCTAAAATGGGGATAAGACCAGAAAGGTGTGTTGAGTGATTCCAAACCAGTCTGGCAGCTTTTTGTGTTCGCGTAGCGTCTCGTAGAGAAGCCGTGCGGAGAGGATCTACGGAGGGTTTGCCCATAATAATTAAGCTGCTTCTAGAGGTGCCATTGTCAAACCTGCTCGGCGCAGCTGCTGGTGATAGAGTTCCGCAGGTTCTTGGGGCCCGACCCAGACGATCGCTTGACCTTCATAGTGTACCTGATTAGTCAGATCCCACGCGCGATCGCCACTCATCCCTGGAATATATTTCATCAAACATTCAGACACGTGTTGGAATGTATTAAAATCATCGTTTAATACAATCACTTTGTAATTCGGATAAGTCTTACGGATAACTTGATTAGACCGTTCAGGAGCTATAGTTGGTGCTGTGGACATCCCGTAAACATCTGCTGAAAGTGTCATAACCATAAAACAATTGGTCAAGATAATTTTACAAAACTACACTACAAGTAATTAGTTTAGTTCATTGTTTGGAGATTGGGGACTGGGAAGTTAGGAGTTAGGAGTTAGGAGTTATATCAAGTTTGGTTAAACACTTGTAATATTTGTAGGTTGGGTTAAAGAACGAAACTCAACATTTAATCTGTGTTCATTTTGGGTTTCACTGCCATTCAACCCAACCTACATTGATAGATTTTATTACAAATAACCACCCAAACTTGATATTAGGAGTTAGGTATTTTGTATTACGAAGAATTCAATGCCCAATCCCTAATGCCCAATGCCCTATTTCCAATTATCCCAGTTTTCGTTAAAAATAGATGTATCTGGGAAGGCGGTAGGGTTGCCATTTTGTTGCAAAAGCCGTTTGAGTGCTTCTAGTTGTGGCTCTTGTTTAGGTAAATCATCAACTAGTTGGTAAGGTGCGATCGCATTTTTGAGTGCAAAACTAGCAATAGTTCCCGCAGCTGCGCCAGCCGACCATTCAAAGGAATGTACCCGATAGGCAGCAGCGGCAATATGACTAGTTGCAATACTTTTGCCACCTACGAGCAAATTATCAATTTTCTGGGGAATCATCGCTCTCAAAGCAATTTGGAAGGGATAAGCAAGACCTGCACCACGTCTTTCGCCTGGACGTTCTGTGTTACCAGGGGCTTCTGGGGGACTATTCACCATGCAAGGATGGAAATCTATGGCGTAGTGACCAATACCCACAGCATCGGGGAAGATGGTAGAACGAGTCCGTCGCATTGCTTTCTCTGGTGGAACTTTACCCTCAATTACTGATACTGCTTCTAAACCTGCAACTGCTGCTCGTAGGCGACGATACATATCTGCTGGCAGAGTCTTGGAGTAATACTCGTCATTATAATCTCGGCGGGAAATATCAATTTCCCAGATACCAAAACCTCCGGTTTGTCCCCAACTAGGGCGGCCAATAATCCGTCGTCCTTCTCGCATATAGGGATATTTTGATAAACCATGCGCTGTCCCCATTGGTGAATTTAAACCGGAAACAAAGCGGTTATTAGTTTGCGGCTGCTTTACACCATCCCCTAGTTGAGAATCCGTAGTCCCAGCTACCAACCAGTAATAAAAAGATAAGGCATTTTCCTCAGCCTTGCGGAGGGCTTCTGTCCGCAGTCCTCCCATCCAACCCCCTGGTTCTAACTGTCCAGTACCTTGTAACTGTTGCCGAGTATAAATTAGGTTATCCTGGGCTGTTCCGGGGCGGTAGTCGTTACCCCAAGTCCAGTTTTGCATGGAGATATCACCTGGTGTAGCCGCAGTAAAACTTACACCGCCAAATTTTTCTGCTTTCCCTTTCTTTGGACTCCAAATGCGACGATAGGTAAAAACTAAATCAAAGTTAGCCAGTCGCTTCAATTCATAGCTGAAATATGGCGCATATTGTGGATAAAATGCAGGCATTGTCTGCGGTTGCGGTTCCTTAGTGGCCTCCATTGCAAAGGTGTAGGTAAAGCCTTGAGGACAATAGGGGTCATTATTAGCACTGGAGGCAGAAGGTTCTAGGTAAGAACGGGCATCAATACCTAATCGGTAGGGAACATCAGCAAGGGCAATAATTTCTCCAGTTTCGCTAGCGTCTATGACATACCATTTAGCAGCATCCTCTTTTGCTGCCTTGGGGATGAAACGGACAATAGTTTTAGTCAACCGAGATGAGTTTTCGTAGCGATAGGCATCTTCAATACTTTGAGATAACGTAAAAGTATTGAGAGGTGGTGCGCCTTTTGGTGGTTGAGATTGAATTGCGATCGCACCATTAATTATTTTGCCATCAGCAGCGATTTCTAAATCTTTAATTACCGTGTTGGGAAACCATTGCAACTTTCCTTTGCCTTTCTTTTCGGCATCTTTGAGCATCTGGGTCAAAATGGTGTGAGCATCGCGGGGAAGAAAACACGAGTCACTTACCCAACAGTCACCAGGGTTAAGCTCACCGTATTTACGCTGAATGCGGTTTCGCAATTCCAGATAACCGCGAGAATAAAATTGTTGGGAACGTTGGGTTGGTCGTTCATCTAATGCAGATGTCCCTTGAGCAGAAATTTGTCCTCCCAACCAGTCAGTAATTTCTGTGAGACAAACTGTTCGTCCTGCTAGCAAGCCCTCGTAAGCTGTAGCTACACCAGAAAGTCCACCACCCACAACTAAAATCTCGCAATTTACACTTTTGTCTGGGGTTCTCGGTGGTGTGGCGATGGCCTGATTAAACGCGACTAAGCTAGAGATTAAATTAAGACCGATCAACGATGTTAAGCTAAAAGCTACTTTGTGTCTATGCTTCATAGTTAAAAAAACCGCTCCAAATCCTGTGTCACCTTGTAGACGTTAGCATTTAGGAAATGTCTAACTCAAGTAATTTTTCAGGAGACAGAGGGGAAACCTACAGGCCATAGCGTATAGCCTAGATTGAAGCTTTTGATGCGAATCGCATACTCGATTAGGTAAAAGTCTTAAGATAATTAAGTGTGAGTAACTTGTTGAATTCCTCATTTGAGCCAAATCTTGAATATGAGCAGCATTCAGCTATTCAATTCTCAGAGTCTCGTTTAGTTTAAGCAGCCATTGATAACATGGCTCATCAATTGGAGCAATGTCCCTACGTCGCTGTGCTAAAGATTCTGTGTAAGCTATGAGCCAAGTAGAAGCAAGTTCTTGCTCGGTTGCAGCCTCATCCGCCAATGTACGAGCGAACTGTAGCTCTACCCATTCTTTAAAAGTAACTATTTCAAGGGATATCCCAAATATTTCTTCAATTTCATTACATCTAGGCATCAGTTCATCAATTCGTTCAGTTTCAAGACTTGTAACGAAACCAGCTTTTCTAACGCTGGGATGTACTTCGAGTTTTTCTGATAATTCCTCAATTTCATCTCGCAAGTATGACTTACCATACTTGGCATCCCAAGCTTCCACAATTTGCCTATCCTCTAAAAGTTCAATATCACCAACATTGCCATGCTTTTTATTGGCTGAACGCATTTGTGAAAGTGGTTTTAGCAAACTGCTGTGAAAAACTTGGTGTTCTTGCATAGCCTGCATTAAGCTATGCATAGCTATCTCCATTAAACGAGCCGCATAATCAGATTGATTAATGTGACGCAGTATGAGACTTAATGAAATGCCTTTATTAACAACTGTTGCTCCGAGAAATAAAGTCAGATTTTCAATAGTTTGTAAAGCTAATCTTCTAAAGTTATCTGCTTGATTGAGTAGTTGCGAAAGAAGATAGCGCAGTGCTACTTCAGAAACTACTTCGTCTTTCTCAATTACCTCAACAAGACTTACCCACTCAGAACATGCGCCTCTCATGTTGGCTTTATATACAAATGAATACGGGTAATTTTCTGCTAAACTGCGTGTCATCATGAAACCATCCGCATTCAATCTTAGAAGTTCATATTTTCGTAATACAGGTGTAATATATTGCTTATCAAGAGAACGCATAGAGATACCATCACACCAAGAAAAGTCTCTTATAGCCGTACTCCCTTTGTGTAGCCTAATACTCTGCTCTGGCTCAATTGCCTTAACGCACAACTGTAGAATTGATAAACCCACTAATGCTCTACCAACTTCGCTAGTCACTGACTGTACAAGTCTATCTAAAAGATATTTATGTGCTTGGTTCAATGTCAATAAATCAAGATTCGATGAATAATCTCTACAAAATAAAATTTGTCTTTCTAAGTAACCTGTAGATAGTTCTACTGCTATTTTCTTGTACCGTATCTTTGCAGCTTGACTCATTCCTCCTTCTTGAAAGTATTGGATTGTTCCATCAGGTAAAACCAACTCACTTCTGTTTGTATAGACTCTCAGGTGTATCTCATTCATGATCTGTTTATAGACTTTTGCGAAGTTGCACGCTTTTAGGGTTTAGTGTAGGAAAGGCGTAAGGAATCAAATACTCACCTTTGGGAATTTGTGGATTTGTGTTGTGATTTCTAACTTCGTAGCCCATAGTTCGCATAGACTGAAGATAAGAGAAGACATCCTCTGCTTTCACGCCCCATCGGTCTGCAAGCTCTGTAGCTGAAAGTTGAGTAGCAGTACCAATACACCTTGTCACACATTGGATTACACGCCAAAGTGGTTTAACTTTCAACTGAGGATGAAAAGTTATTATTCCACTAATTCGGGCATTGTATTGATAATATCCAGATAACTGAACTAAATCCGCTTTTCCTGTAGCTTCAGTTAACTTTTCTTCAAAAGCTTTCCAAAGAGATGTATATAACTGTGTATCAAGAGCTTTAGCACAAAGCTTAACTGAACACGTTCCCAGAACCCATTCATCATGACCGCAAGACGGATTAATATCTATCACGAATTGATCTTCTTCTTCGCATTTATCATTAATATCTGCTGTGAACAGCCAGCATGAATCATTCAAATTGTAGGATATATAAATTTTTACACCTTCATAAGTTTCTTCTGTTGTCCAAGAAAAATCAGCAGATAAAAATCTGATCATTTTTCCTTTGTCTTCATATTTAAAACGAGGTATAGATAAAAAATTTCCTGTTTTATGCAAATCTAAAATTGCAGATTTAGCCTTTTGAGAGTAAATTTCGGTTAACTTTCTTTTACGCTGGCGAAAACCTAGTTTTTTCTTTTCAGGTAAGTAAGTTATAGGAAAAGGTAATTTAAATTTAATTACTTGTTCTAGAATACTAAGAGCCAATATTCGACCAAGTTGAGGAGGCACTGAATTTCCAATTTGTTCAATAGAAACTTGCCTATTTCCAATAAGTTCATATTCATCAGGAATAGTCTGTAATCTCTTTAGCTCTGCAATTGAAAACTTACGATTTTCCCAACTGAAAGGCCCGGTGTATTGTCCTCCTTTTGCTTTAATTGTTCGTACTGGATTTTTTGGATCTGCTTTGTACAGAAAATCTGAGAACTTTGATCTCCAGCTAAATATTGGGTTAGGATAACCCATCTCTTTTGTATAAAAACTATAGTTGAGTCCAGGTGGAATATGTTCGAGTAGATGTCCAAAACGTCCGCCTATACCTGTTTCCATTTCTGAAATATCAGCTCCTTCTACAGCTTCTCCTGCTGAATAATAAGAATTTTTATTTAGAGAATCTGGTCCATGAGTAGGATAGGGAAATAAATATTCGCCTTCTTTTAATCCAACAATAAATAAGCGTTCTCGATGTTGCGGTACTCCATAATCAGCGGCATCAAGAATCCGAAAATAAATATTATAGCCAACTTCTCTAAAAGCTTTTTGAATTTCTTGCCAAGCTTTTCCTCCATTGGCACCAGTTATTCCATATACATTTTCAAATAAGAATCCTTTCGGCTTAAGTATATTGAGAATACGAACATATTCTTGAAATAGTGTACCTCTAGCATCAGTTGTTCCAGAGACTCCAGCAGCTCTACGTCCGGCAGCAGAAAAAGTTTGACAAGGAGGGCCGCCAATAATAAAATCTATTGTCAAATGAAATTCAGGTAAATAATCTTTAATATCAATGCAGACAGCTTCAGACCCTTCTAGCCATTTCTCTGGTAAAGAATTCCTTTGTAAAGTCTGAACATATTTAGCTTCAAGCTCTACCATTTGAATGATTTCAAAGCCAGCATCATGAAATGCAATGTCTAATCCACCACCACCAGAAAATAAGCTGAGTGTTTTAATGGGAGTAAGCCCCTGTTGCATCAACCATTGGCGGAGAGATTTACCAAAATTGTCAGTCCATGCTGGTTCTTGGCTGACTCTAAGAATGGTTAAAATATCTTGGAACCAAGTTGTATTAATTGGCTCGGAGCTAGACAAATCTAAAGAAAGAGATAACTGTCGCATTGCGTAACCTAAATATAACGTTTGTCGGTTGTGTAAAATACACTTTAATAAAGGAAAAGGACTAGAAGATTAAGGATTAGAGTAGTGTATTCTATCCATCTGAAAACTGCTATATATAATAAAATCCCCTCTGACCACACTGACCTCAAAGGGGAAACTGTGTAGGGTGAGAGGGGATAACTCAGCGTAATGTTAGCTTTCGGAAGTTTCCTGAGAGAACTTCTTATGGATAGTTCTTGTGGATTCCCCATCAGCAGCTACCGTGATCAGATAGTCCATTAAACCATCTGAAAAGGGAAGACGTAGGTGGAAAGTACCATCGGGTTTAACTTTGATGGCATGACCACCAATGTTTACGTTGGTATTTGGTTGAGTTGCTCCGTGAATAATTAACTCAGCATCAGCCACAAACCAAAAATCTCCGTGGGGACGACTGAAAACCCGGACGTTAGCAGAACGGGCGATAAGTAACCAACGTAGTTTATCGCCGTAGGCATCGCCATCAGCAATATAGCCAATTTCAACCATGTAATCGCGATCGCTGACGGGAATCGCTACAAAGCGATCGCGTGCTACTTCTTCAGATTCATACTGCTGGACAAGCTGGGGACTTTGATAACTCAAGTCAATGCCGGTGACATCATAGAGCCGCACTACTAATTGGGAACCGCCTTGTTGTCGCAGTGCTTCCGCCTGAGCTTTAGAAATGTGCCAAGAGACATAAGCCCACTTGGGAGTCCGGGGTGTGAGGACAATACTGCTCTCTTCTGGAGCCGTTTCTGCTTCTACATCTGCCAAAGCAATAGCTGTTTCGCTGACTAATGCTACATTTTCAACGACGGGATCTTTTGTCGTCGGCTCTGTAGGCACTGGACTAAAGACACGAACGATCGCAGAACGGGCAATGAATAACCAGCGACCGCCATCAGCGACATAGCCAATTTCAGCTATGTAGTCGCGATCGCTGATGGGAATTTCTACAAAGCGATCGTGTGCTGTCTCTTCACATTCATACTGCTGGACAAGCTGAGGATTTTGATAACTCAAATCTATGCCAGTCACATCATACAGCCGCACTACCAATTGAGAGCCGCCCTCTTGTCGCAGTGCTGCTTTTTGAGCTTCGGAAACCTCCCAAGAGACTTCAGCCCATTGGAAAGTGCGGGGTGTGAGGACAATACTGCTCTCTTGTTGGACATCTACCAAATCAACATCTGTTTTATCCGCAATTGCGACATCATCAACTACGGGATCTGGATTCACAGGACTGGAGACATGAACGATCGCAGAACGGGCGATGAATAACCAGCGCTCGCCATCAGCGAGATAGCCAATTTCAGCTATGTAGTCGCGATCGCCTTGGGGAATGTCCACCAATCCTTCGTTTTCTGTTTCCTCAGATTCATACAGCTTTACCAGCTGCGGAGTTTGATAACTCAAGTCAATGCCAGTCACATCATACAGCCGCACGATCAATTGAGAGCCGCCTTGTTGCCGCAGTGCTGCTTTCTTGGCTTCGGAAATCTCCCAAGAGACATGAGCCGATCCATCAGTATCGGGTGTAAGCAAAATACTGCTTTCTTCTTGAGAATCTACCAAACCAATAGCTGTTTCGGCTGCCATTGCCACATCATCAACTATCGGATCTGGATTCACAGGACTGAAGACACGAACAATTGCAGAACGGGCGATGAATAACCAGTGTTCGCCATAAGCGATATAGCCAATTTCAGCGATGTAGTCGCGATCATTGAGGGGAATTTCTACAACGCGATCGTGTGCTGTCTCTGCACATTCATACTGCTTCACCAGTTGCGGAGTTTGATAACTCAAATCAATGCCAGTCACATCATACAGCCGCACTACCAATTGAGTACCGCCTTGTTGCCACAGTTCTGCTTTCTTGGCTGGGGGAATCTCCCAAGAGACATGAGCCGATGTATAAGTATGCGGTGTGAGTACAATACTACTTTCTTCATCTGTATCAACCAAACCACTAGTTGTTTCGGCTGCGTAGGCATAGCCCGTCGTAGACATCGCTTCATTTTGAGCATCCGATCCGAAAGTGCTAGCCCAAGCACCAACTCCTGCGCCCGCTGCTAAAGCTGCGGCTGCGGCCAAATCTGTGGAGTTAGCTTCCCCAACAGGCGGCTCGGCGGGAAGTTCTGCCTCTGGCAAAGTTAAAGTGGGTTCGGCTGCGTCCGCTACCACATTCAATGCATCTTTACTCAATACATCTTCTGGAAATTCCGGTAAATCGAGCAGTGAGGATGTATCTGTCTCTGATGCTTCCTCATCGGCTGTCACTTCGCCAGACTCCGCTAAGGGCAATTCATCTACTGAGGCTGTATCTTCATTTGAGGTGATACTCTCTAGCCAGTTCAATTCTGCCTGAAGCTCATCATCTGCCTCATCTTCACTAATGGCTGTGTCCCAATATCCAAAATCAGATGATGCTTGTGGCACATCTGGTAATTCTGGGAGTGGGGCTGTCACCTCAGATGAAGGCAGTTCCACATTAGACACTTCTTCTGGAATATTACCTGGGTAAGGATATGAAGTATTGACTACAGCCGCCGGAGCTTCTATATCCCATGCAACTTCATCAGCATCAGGAGTGTATGTCTCCGTATAATTATTTAGCTCGACTGTCTCATCAATTGCATTTGGTTCTGTTTCTTTGTTGTTAAAGGTAGACCAGGTAGCCGTCCCGATGCCTGTTGCTATAGCCGCACCACCTAAAGCTGCGGCTCCCAAATTGTTATTTTCTGAGCCATTAGCTACGCCCGATGTCGCGCCTTCATAGAGATTAGAAGTACCATTACTTGTCTCTTGTACTAAATTTCCTGTCCCCTGAGTAGCATTTTGGTTCAGATCGGATTGTGTTTGAGCGTAGATGTTGAAAGGAGTGCGATCGGGGGTTTCTTGTTCTTGGAAATGCGGTACTGGCTGCTCCTCCAGCGTCGTTCCATTCAGGGAGGAAGTTGTGCTGGCATTGAGCGCCGCCGTTTCTCCATTGGGTGGATGAGGATTTGATTCTGGTAAATTGTCTGTTTCTTCGGTGGGCAATGGGCGTTTTTTCAGAATCCACCAAAGTACAGATCCACCTACAGTTATAAAAAAGACAGGTAGCAGCAACCACAATGGTGTTTCTCTATTTACAATTGGATCGCTTTGTGGGGGAGCAGCCACAAAGGGTTGGTCGCCAAATGCAGAACTAGTGGCACTAGGGGAAGGCGTAGGCGCTGGTGTTGAAACGACACCTGGAGAAGCTGCAACAGCAGGTTGTAATACGCTGGCTGCGATCGCCTCGGCTTCGGCAGTTCTACCTCTTTCTATAGCTTGCTGTCCTGCTGGTGCTAGGGTAAAGCCCAGAAAATCTACTGTGGTTAAACTCTGATCTTTTTTATAAACGTAAACTAAAGGTTGCGAGAAGGGATATCTCGCATCAGCTGGCAAGGCTTGATGTAATTGCAGAACTCGCACACCTTTCAACTTCGACACCTGATTAGCTAACACATAGCTGATGCCGTCTTTGCCCAGTTGTTTGATGATTTCTGCGGTATTATCGTCACTTACTTGGGTAGCATTAGCCCCTGTGGCAAATTCAGCAGTTTTGAAGGCTGGATAAGTACGAAAAGTATTGCGAGTTTCACTCGTGTTCGGGCGATCGATTAATCGAATCTTGGCTGAAGGCGCTCCCAGTTGCGACCAATTTGTAATTTGCCCCCGAAAAATCCGAGCGAATTGCCTACTAGTCAAGCTTCCTTTGAAAGGATTCTCTGCACCAACCACGATCGCAATCTTCTCACGCTGCAAACGAACTTGCTCTAGTCCTTGAGCTTTTTCTGCTGGCGTCAACCCACGCCCCATTGCGACTATATCGATTTTGCCATCTAGCAAATCTTTCAGCGCTGTCTCAGTGCCGTTAGCAGCAACTTCAACCTTTTTACCAACAAACTGTTTTTCAAAACTTTCTTTCAGGCTTTGGTTGATTGCACTCAAGCTACTGGAACCGTCAATCCGCACTATCGGTTCATTCTGCACTGTTTGTGGCAGTGGCGAAGAGGTAGCTTCAGGTGTAGATTGTGCCAGCATCGGTGCTGATACCACCAGAGATGCTGCCATCGGGGTTGTAGCTAGGGCAACCCATAATAACAGTCTGACTATCGAAGTATCTTTTTTTTCTTGTTGCCACATAAGCCCCTTAATTAAAGTAAAAAATAGAAAGCCTGCCAGTCCTAAATCGCGATCTTTATAAAGATAATGGAGGAGACGGGCTAATTATACATCTGAGTTATCTTTAGTTCTAATTGCTTCAAAACACTTATGCTGATTTATACTTCGCTTTAGCTTGGATAGCATGATAATTTATACTCTAATTGCCAAAGTCTGTTTACTATAAATTTTTCTAAGTTATATTGCAACTTATACCAAGTTAGTAGTTTATGGCCACAATTATGAATTATTGAATTACTAAAACTGGTAAAGTGTAGCAAATTCAATATTATTTAACAATATTATTTTCAGTAGTGCTGAGTCTGAGTGCTGTTAGCGGTAGCGGGGTGTTTAGCCCGTGCTGAGTAGAAATTCCAGTTCCTAGAACATTTTCATACAAGGCTTTTGAAACTCGTTTCATTAGGAAGCATCTCACCTTTGCAAATATACCAGGCGATTAGAAATCGCGGCTACACAAACGTACTCCTTCCCTACGGGACGCTACGCGAACGGAGAAGCAAGCTACGCGTAGCTACGCGGACTCAAAGAATTTGAAATCCACGCAGGCGGTGAAGTGTGGGTTTTGTTTGTATAGCCGCGAATTCCAATCACCGAGGCAAGTAATAAATTAGACTTTTCAAACAACCTCTCAAGAATTGGTTTCAATACTGCTCGGGTTTTGCATTTTTAAATCAGAATTGGTTTAAACGGACTAATAAAATATTCTTAGTCTGTTTAAACCAACTTGAGCTATTAGCCTGAAAATAAATTTTCGGACGATTCTTAAGCTTTTGTAACAGCTTTTCAGATGGTGGTTCTACACATATTCATCTCGGTAATTAGGAATGCTTAACTTCTAGAAAAGGCAGTTGCTTGGAACCATTAGCACCAATAACTTCAATGCCTTGTTTGCCACGAATACCATCTACTGGCAGAGAAACTGTATAAGGTGCGGTAGCTGGTAGTCCGATTCCGGGCAAAGTGCCAACGACCTCAACTCCCCAATATTCAGGTTGCTGGACGTATACAAGTGGTACAAGATTCACTTCCAAATTCAAGTATGGTTTCGTCCCTCTGACAACTAAAATATAAGTGCCACTTACTATACCAGGACGAATTTCTGCTTCTTCAAAATCAATTAATCGAGATGACTCTGGTTTTGGTAAAGCTCTAAATTGACTAAGACTTTGCTCTAATGTACTCATTTTTTCTCCTGTAGAAGAATTATATTGTTGTTAAATCAGCTAATTCAAAGAGATAACAAGATATTTTCAATCTTGTACCTTCATTTTTTTAGCTTCTTAGTTCATTCATCAAGGTAAAAAGCAAAGTTTATGCAATGCCAACTTATTCTTTACATTTATTTATAGTAGTTCCCGTTTACGTGAGGTACGCCCGTAGGGTAAGCATTGATATCATGTCCCCACAGTCTTATCTATATAATTGATATTGCATTCTTGTTTAAATTGGCATGGTCAAAGAAATCCATTATTTAATACGCTTTCATTCCCTGGCGACTGTTATTTTTAATAAAAATCCATTTTTGTTCAAAATCTACTAATATAGTCCAGTTTCAGATCCACCGTCCTCAGTAATTTCTGTGCGATCGCTAGGATGGACTATGCGGGTATGTTTGGGAGATAATCATACCTAAGTAGCTCTTGATAACGTGCCCATGCTCCAATGCGTTCCCACTTTGGGGCATCGCTTTCAACTCCTGTAACTCGTCGTCAAAACCTCGCAGCATAACCCCAGATTTTAAAAACTCTTACAGCTTGCTTGTCTACTAGGGGGGGGAGACACGCTACACGAGCAGATCAAACAACTACTTAGGTGATGTTTAGCTGCTGCATTCGGAATTATTGGTGGTTATCAAGACATGAAGAATACATAAAGATAAGTACTGACACTATACTGATTGGCAAATTATGTGAAGAGTATGCAAAGATATGTCTTTAAGTGTGGACATCTCAGTAAATATTCAGATATGGTTATCAAAGTGTTATTTAGATGTTCCTTATTTTTAAGCTACACACCCACGGGCAATAGCCCACAACAATTGCATAAAAATTCTTTCCCTATCGAAAGTGAATTATTCTCTATATTTACGACAGTAGGGCTACGCTTTGATAAGAAATATGAAGTGTGGGTTTTAGGCATTCAAGCTTGATTTTTCGGGACTTTGTCAATGATTGCTGGGTTGATCTGCGGATCAAAAATGATAAAAAAAGCGTGAAACCATCTGTTTTTCTAAATACACGCTCATAAATATGTACAATGCTTAAGACTTAGATAGTCGTAAATAGCATTATTACTGGTACACAAATAACGAATGAAAAAGGAAATAGGGAATAGGGAATAGGTAAAGACTTTAACTTTGAACCTCCTGCCCTTCGGGTTCGGCAGTCCCCCATCGACGGAAACCGCCAAGACGGGGGCTGCCTCACCTCTTGCCTTTTTCAAGTCAGTTAGACAAGTCCTGCTTACAAGCTTATCAATAGGGTAAATCTTCGAGAAAATTGCTAGCCCTTAAGGGTGACATAAAAGTATGTCGAAAGCATTAACTCTCGATGATTTCTGTTTGTCCTTAAACAACATTAACAAGTTAATAGCTGAAGTTACTCAAAATATCGATTCAGGAAGGTAAGAGTTATGGTGAATATCATTGGAACCAACGGCAAGGATACTCTACTGGGTAGCCAGGACGCAGATACAATTAACGCTAAAGTAGGTGATGATATCGTCGATGGTAAAAATGGCAATGACCTTTTAAGCGGTGATGCCGGAAATGATACCCTTATTGGTGGTCCAGGGAATGATACTCTCCTTGGCGGTACGGATAACGACTCTCTCCGTGGTGGTACGGATAGTGACTCTCTCCGTGGTGGTACTGGTAATAACCTGCTGCGGGGTGATGAGGGAAATGATACGCTTGATGGTTCCTATTCTTCTGGAAATAACATCCTCAGTGGAGATGCAGGGGATGATTACCTTGATATTAGCT
Organism: Nostoc sp. EspVER01; assembly: GCF_034530635.1. Lineage (NCBI taxonomy): Bacteria > Bacillati > Cyanobacteriota > Cyanophyceae > Nostocales > Nostocaceae > Nostoc > Nostoc sp. EspVER01. The sequence goes on along the minus strand of NZ_JAVRCS010000005.1, from coordinate 11,169 downwards.
ATTCTGCTGGCAACAATACGGTTTCAGGCAAAGACGGCGATGATTCCTTCTACGCCGATGAAGTCCGGGGTATAAACGCTCTAAATGGAGGCGCTGGTAATGATGACTTCCATTTGTCCGCCTCAACAATTGCTCCCTCTTCCTTAACGACTCAAAGTGTAAATGGAGAAACAGGTGAGGATGACTTGTCTGTATATTACACCCGTGCTACTAAAGGAATCATTTCGAGTTTTGATGCTGCTACTAACACTGGCTCAATTCGGGCTGGCACAAATCGGATTAACTACACCAATATCGAACAATTAGAAATTAGAGGTACAACCTACGCTGATTTTATTGTCGGAAGCAATGGCAACGATTTACTCTTCGGAGGCAGTAGTGGTAACGATTCAAATTATGGCAATGATACGATTTTTGGCGGTGAAGGTAACGATTACTTGAATATTGATTATTCAACAAGCGATAACATCCTTAACGGTGGTGTTGGAAACGATCAATTCAGTGCTACCTCTTCAACAGGCGATAACCTGATTTCTGGTGACGATGGCAGTGATAATCTCTCTGCGTCTAAGACAGATGGCAATAACACCCTCAACGGTGGTGCTGGTGACGATCAATTAGATGCCAACTATTCAACAGGCGATAATATCCTCAATGGAGGAGATGGCAATGATTCTCTTAGCGCCTCTCGCGAATACGACTATTCCGCCTCTTTTACCTCTGGTGATAACACTCTCAATGGTGGTGCTGGTGACGATCAATTGAGTGTTAACTATTCAACAGGCGATAACATCCTCAATGGGGGGGATGGCAATGATTCTTTTAGCGCCTCTGGCTACTACGACGACAAAAAAGCCGAGGGCAAGTTTGGTAATAATATTTTCAATGGAGGGAATGGTAATGATTCCTTCTCTTTCGTCCTATATACTTCCCCACTTTCCTTAGCGACTCAAACAGTAGATGGGGGGACAGGTAACGATTTGTTGAGCGTTTCGTATATCTATCCTAGTGGGGGAATCACAACAACATTCAATACTGTGACTAACACTGGCTCGATTAGGGCGGGCACGGATCTGATTAACTACAAGAATATCGAAGGATTACATATCTCTGGTACAGCCTACAATGACTTGATTGTGGGGAGTAATAGCAACGATACTATCTCGCTCTATGGGAGTAGTAGTGGCAATGATACTATCGATGGCGGAAAAGGTGATGATTTATTAGAAGGCTATTATTACAGTAATTCTAGCGGCGGTCAGGGAATCACAACGACATTCAATGCTGTTACTAACACTGGCTCCATTACATCAGGCGCGAATCAGGTTAGCTACAAGAATATTGAACGATTAAATATCTCAGGTACAGCCTACAATGACTTGATTGTAGGTGGCAATGGCAATGATACACTCACCGGAGGCGATCGCGGCAAAGATACCATAGATGGAGGAAAAGGTAACGATTTGTTGTCTTTCTATAACTATTCCATCGGCCAGGGAATCACAACAACATTCAATGCTGCTACTAATGCTGGTTCGATTACAGCAGGCCCGAATCAGGTGAGTTACAAGAATATCGAACAATTAAATATCTCAGGTACAGACTACAATGATCTGATTGTGGGGAGCAATGGCAACGATACCCTTGCTGGGGGACGTGGAAATAACACGATTCTCGGCGGTACAGGTAAGGATTACTTGAGTGCTGACTATTCAAATGGTAATAATTCGCTCTCTGGTGGTGATGATAATGATTCTCTTGATGTCTCTGGCTCCTACGACGACTACCGAGGCAATTTTGATCTCGATGCTATCTCTGGTAAGAACACCCTCAATGGTGGTGCTGGTGATGATAACTTAGTTACTAACTATTCATCAGGCAATAACCTATTGAATGGGGGCGATGGCAATGATACTCTCACAGCCGCTGGTTCAGCCTCCTTATATTCCTTTTATGGAGCTTATACTGTCTCTGGGAATAATACGCTCAATGGTGGTGCTAATGACGATCGCTTGATTGTTGACTATTCATCAGGCAATAATCTACTGGATGGAGGCGATGGGAATGATACTCTTACAGCCTCTGGCGCTTCTGGTAAAAACACCTTCAAAGGTGGTAAAGGTAATGATAACCTTTATGGAGGATCTGGTACTGATACCTTTGTTTTCAATGGCTTCAGTGAAGGCGTTGATAGTATTTACAACTTCAACGCGACTAATGAACTGATTCAGGTATCGGCTGCTGGTTTTGGTGGCGGTTTATCATTAGGTTTACTCTCAGCCAGCTCTTTTACCCTTGGAACATCTGCAACAACCAGCAATCAGCGATTTATCTATAACAATACTACAGGCGCGCTATATTTTGACCAAGATGGTAGTGCGGGTGGATTTGCTCAGGTACAATTTGCACAACTATCTGGTGGAGTGTCACTAAGTCAAAATAACGTTCTAGTTGTTTAATCCTCAACCCCACAGTCAAATAGAAATCTTCAGAATGCGAGGTGTTCTATTAAGGACCTCGCATTCGATTCATTAATGGAATTATTAAACCACGTGGTAGAATAATTACTCTATGCAGTACAAATGGCGAAGCGATGTATCCAAGATCAAGCAGTTGCCCATCTCCTGCAAGAGCGATCGCTTCTCAATAGCGTTTGAGACGCGCTTACCCTGTGCGCCATCCCCCATCAGTAAGTCAGTAAGTTCCCAATGAGTTTTAAAGTCGGAACTTTACAAGTTTTTGGCACTCGTTCCTGTAGGTTACGTTTATTACCTGCGTAATGCTTGTAAATAATTTCTGGAGAGTTGCCAACCCACCTTCCTACATCCTTCGCATCAATATCAGCTTCCAGGCAAAGAGTAATAAAAGTATGTCTGCATTGATACGGTTTGCGATATTCGCTGACTACGCCCTGTTTTACAAGTTGAATTACGATTCCATCTTTGAGGGCTAACCCCTTAGTACTGAAGGGCTTCAAAGCTCTGTAATGGTTATATTTATTTAAAGGCGGCACCCGGATTTGAACCGGGGGTGGAGGTTTTGCAGACCTCTGCCTTACCACTTGGCTATGCCGCCACAGCAGGATTCGCTGAACTACTTTAATGTTGCTAAGGTATCTTAGTAGCCATTTAGTAGTCATCGGGTGCTAGTTAAACCATGATAGCATAGGATTCTGAGGTAGAGATAGTAGGTTAACTGGATGTTTTTGGTAGTCTTTAGGCGATCGCTAGAAAATTTCGATTGCAGGTTGACCATAGCACAAGCAACTCTTAGCTGATTAAAAAGAGTTGTAATTCTTCACTCCTGACTTGTTACACCTTTACTTCATCGGCAAAACTACCCCAGCGGAGAAAGTGAAACGGGCCGGCGATAGAACCCCAGAGACGTTCATCGGTGTCTAAATCTCTTCCCCTGTCGAGGCTGAAAAATTCTTTAGCGTCAATCTCAAATTCGTTATCCAGATAAGTATTTTTGCCGTCACGAACCACTATGCAAGCTTTACCGGGTTCAACTCTGCCTTTGAAGCTCTTACCTGTCCACTCTACAATCATGTTGCAGCCTGACATTTTTTCCAATTGATCAACAGACAACTCTTTGAGGCGTTCGGGTTCACGAGATGCACCGTAAAATTTTTCTTCTTCTTTAACGGTGTAGTGTTCAATAGCAATGTGGTTTTCTGCCGGAATTAACTTCATTACCCGCATCCGGTAGGGTTGATTGAGCATAAAATCATAAGCTTGTTCGAGAAACAAACTTACCCCTGAGAACAACTCTAAGGGAAGGGGACGGATACACACGCGGATATGGGCATAAAAAGGCGGATTTTCAAAAGCTTGTTCTTGATTGCTAAAGTCAGCTGCCATCCAGCGGGCTAAGGTGGCGATATCAGTAGAATGAGTCATTACAAAACTATCAACTAGTTGTTTAAATATTATCGTAGGATTATTTTGACACTCCCCTGACTCAAAAATCATGGTTGCGATCGCAATTTTTAAATTATATCTACGATAGCTGCTCTGACTGGAGAAAATTTGGCTGCTTCAGTACAAGTTAAACTGTTTACATCTTGTACTTAATAACTAGAACTCGTTAAGCATTTATTTTTACAAATTCCGCACACTGCCTTTCATCTGTACGCTGAAGCCACATAGCTCTTAGGTGGGCTTTTCTTGTAAACCTGGAGAATAGTTAGTCAATAATAGGGCATGGGGATAATTGCTAATTATCTCATGCAAATCACTTAAGGCAAAGTAAAGTACCCATGCTCAGGCACTTAATTGCGATCGCTACTGCCACTATACTCTTTAGCAATTCCTTAACACTGGCAGAGAGTAAACCGCCGAAACCACCTGATAAATTTCCTCCCAGCCCCCTAGAGATTACCACACCCGATCCACTGTCACCACGATCGCTCAAGGATAAACAACCGTTAACTCCCCAAGAACGGCAAAAGTTAGAACCAGCGTTAGATGCGTTAAATCAAGAAGCGGCGGCGAAACTGCAAGCAGGTGAGCAGGTTGCAGCTTTTGAAATTTGGAACCGAGAATTACGTTTGCGGCGCTTTTTAGGTTCATTAGCAGAAGTGCAAGCATTATCACGAGTTGGCGCGATCGCCTGGAAGCTAAACGACGGACAAGAAGTACAATATATTACGGAACGATTGCAAGCAATTCAAAAACAGGCGCAATCTCAGAAAAAAGCTGCCCCAATCGATCTAGAATTGTGGCGATCGCTAGGTGAAGCTTACAAAAATGTGCGATCGTCTAAATTAGCTATAGAAGCTTATGACCAAGTTTTGCTAGTAGTGCGACAACAACAAGACCAAACAGCGGTATTAGAAACCCTCAAAACACTTGGAGAACTGCATTTGAGTTGGTTTGATTATCGCAAAGCTGCGCCAATCTACGAGGAATTGTTGAGTTTAACGGCTTCTCTTGGCGATCGTGTAAACGAGGTAACATATCTGCAACAACTGGCTTACATTTACGAGCAGACAAGTCAACCACAGCAGTCATTGAATGTACTTAACAAACTAACAGAAATTTATGTCAATGAAAATCGGCTTACAGAAATACCAGAATTAAAGCTAGCGATCGCTTCAGATTACGAATCTCTAGCTAAGAAAGATCCTAATTTACTGCTAGAAGCTTTTAACAATTATCAACAAGCTTATACCACTGCTTGGCAATTAAAGGAGTATGTTCGGGCTGGTGATGCTTTGCAGAAGTTAATTGCGTTGTATCGTTCCCAAGGACAAACACAGGAGGCTTTGCAGGCTAGCGAAATTTTGGTGCAGATACAGGCGCAAGCCGCCAACTTTTACGGAATGATGCAAGCTTATGACCAAATTGGGCAATTGCATCTAGAACGCAAAGAATTTCCTCAAGCATTAACAGCTTTTCAACAAGGGTTAAAACTGGCGCAACAACTCAAACATGAAGAAGCATACTTTACTGGGCAAATTGCAAAACTGTCGAAAGCAAATTTTTAACAAACAGAATTTAGGAGTCAGGAGCGGAGCCGGAGACGCTCCGCCTCCGGTCAGAATTCAGTTGAGTCTTTCTTTAACTGAAATTTCTGCGATCGCTTAATATAAAAATACCCGTCACGCCTCCCCACAAGGTGAAAAGCTATGTCAGAAACTACCCTAGCTGCACCAGATATTCAACTCCCACCCACCCAAGCAGAATTACCAGACGATGACGGTATCCCGATGGAAAGCGCACGCCATAAAGCCCAGATGGACTTGCTGATAGATGCTCTGATACCTTGGTTGCAAGAACGAGAGGATGGGTTTATCGGCGGTAATATGTTTGTTTACTACAGTCTGGCCCAGGTGCGAAACAAAGACTTTAAAGGGCCAGACTTTTTTGCTGTGTTGGGAGTCCCAAAAGGAGAACGTCGCAGTTGGGTGGTTTGGGAAGAGGGGAAAGCACCAGATGTAGTTATTGAGTTACTTTCTGACAGCACAGCCCAAGCAGACAAAAATGAGAAAAAGCTAATTTATCAAAATCAAATGCGTGTCCCAGAATATTTCTGGTATGACCCTTTTAACCCTAATGATTTGGCTGGTTTCTCTAATGAAAAAGGAGCTTATCAACCTATTGCAGTAAATGCTCAAAATCAATTGGTGAGTCAATCTTTAGGGTTAGCATTGCAGTTGTGGCAGGGAAGTTATAAAGGTATTGATGCTACTTGGTTACGCTGGGCAAATTTGGCAGGGGAGTTGCTGCCAACCCCTGAAGAAAAGGAACGTCAAAGGGCAGAACAAGAAAGCCAAAGGGCAGACAAGGCAGAATTGCAGTTATTACAAACTGCACGCAACTTACTTGAATCTGGGATGACAGTAGAACAGGTAGCTAGGTTAACAGGTTTGAATGTATCTGCTGAAGGGGCTACGAAATAGGCTAAAAAGCTTTGTATTCAGTGGACTTGGGCTATGAGACTCGGAATTCATTCCGAGGCGGGATAAAAACACAGTGCGAGATTCATTAATAAAGAAAGATATAGACTTGTGTGTACACCGTAGGCTCTTCGGGAGGGGAGACAAAGCGTAGCTTTGGCGGGGTGGGGTTCTTTCTTATTTTTGATTTATGCAAGAAGTCTATTGCACATTGTGTATTAATGCACAACCACTGAATATAGATATTTTGACATACCCTTTCAGGGATAATTCTTGTTATACAGCAGCCTACAGGGAGAACTAAATATGACATCTCCAGAAACGGTTATATGGCTACAAGAACGCACGAGTTTAGGAATTCTTTCACCTGAAGTATTAAATGCGATCGCTCAAGTAATTGAAGAACAAGTAGTGAGTGCCGAAACTGACTTAGTTAGTGAAGGCAATTCTCCAGAAGCCCTTTATATTCTTGTACAAGGTCAACTCGAAAGCAATAGCACCAATCAAAGCAACCCAGCTTTAGCCTGTGGATTTCTCCCCGGTGCAGTGATTGAACTCAAAGAATTGCTGTTGGATGAATTAACTCCATTCACAATTACTACAGTAACCGAATGTCACTTGTGGGTTGTACCTGCTGTTAAATTTCGGGAATTAGTCACTCAATACCCTGAAATTGCTCAGGCTTTTTCGCGTCAATTGGCTCAAGAATTAGCTCAGGTAACATCTGCACTTGGCTATGAACAAGAACGTTCTATTGCCTTGCGCCCATATTTAGTTACCAAAGCACAACGGGGAATTGTTGGTACAAGTCGCTATGCTGTGCGGCTGCGGGAGCAAATTCGTTTATCGGCTGCCGATCGCAAATCAGTAGATATTTTCGGAGAACCAGGGTTAGAAAAAGACAATATAGCAGCCTTGATCCACTTTGGTTCTCCCAAACGGCGAGAACCAATTATTAAAGTAAATTGTGGTATTCTCCAAACTAGCGGTGCAGATTTATTTGGTCGCGCTGGCGGCAAACCAGGATTGTTGGAATGGTTGGGAGAAGGTACTCTAGTTCTCAACAATATTCAAGAATTGCCCGAAGAATTATTACCTGCCGTGACGGAGTTGCTCAAAACTGGTACGTATACCCCCGTCAGTCGTTCTGGAGATTCAGTAGCCGAAGCTCGTCCCAGTAAAGCCAGAATTCTGATTGTTTCAGAAAAAACTCAGCCAACAATTGAACGTTCTGTTGGTCACATTATTAAAGTACCACCGCTACGGGTGCGGAAAGCTGATATTCAGACACAGGTTGAATATTATACTAGTCTCTACATTCGCTCTAGAGGCGTTCCGAAACCGCACATTACCCCAGAAGCTCTGCGTCGCCTTCAGTCTTATGATTTTCCTGGCAACCTCAAAGAATTGAAAAATCTGGTAGAAAGAGCGATTGTCCAAGCTGAGGGTGCAAATGAATTAACAGAAGAAATTTTCTGGCCAGCTGAAACTAAGAAAAAACGATTTCGGGTAAATCTGTTAAATGCCTATCCTTCCTTAAGGCGGTTTTTACGTAGTGACTGGTGGCCCGATCGCATTAATTATGGTTTTACTGCAACAGCTTTTGCGATTATTGTTGCAGTGTTATTTATTGGGCCGCAAACCCGCGATCGCAATTTCGTATTAAATCTATTTTGGGCTTGGTGGTGGCCTTTCTTCTTATTTCTCTTTCCCTTTTTGGGACGTGTCTGGTGTTCTGTTTGTCCCTTCATGATTTACGGGGAAATTACCCAAAAGCTCTCTTTGTGGCTGTGGCCTCGCAAACTCAAGCGCTGGCCGAGAGAACAAGGCGAGAAATGGGGCGGATGGTTTATGTTTGGGTTATTTACCCTAATTTTCTTATGGGAAGAACTCTGGCATTTAGAAAATACTGCCTACCTTAGTGCTTGTTTGCTGCTGTTAATTACTGCTGGGGCGATGATTTTCTCGGCCCTTTTTGAGCGGCGGTTTTGGTGTCGCTATCTCTGCCCTATCGGCGGGATGAATGGTTTATTTGCCAAACTCTCAATGACGGAACTCCGGGCACAGCAGGGGATATGTTCTGCTAGTTGCACCACATATCAGTGTTATAAAGGTGGGCCGCAAAAGGGCGAAGGGCTGGAAACCAATGGATGTCCTTTATACTCACACCCAGCGCAGTTAGAAGATAACCGAGATTGCGTACTGTGCATGACTTGCCTCAAAGCTTGTCCCCATCGTTCCGTTGAGTTCAACTTGCGTCCCCCTGGTATTGAACTGTGGACAACTCATGTACCCCGCACTTATGAAGTAGCATTATTGTTTTTGCTGTTGGGTGGTATCTATCTCCATCGCTTGCCAGAGTTGCAATCTTGGTTGGGGCTACAACTAGATTTAACTGATTTTTGGCAGCACTTGGGATTATCGCTGCTAGTGTTAATTATTCCAGCAGCTCTTACCTTTGGGGCTTATGGCTTGATCCAAGTGTTCAATTTTAACCGGAAGTCAAAATCATTTGTAGAACTTGCCTATGGCTATTTACCATTGGTTTTGGGGGGAAATTTGGCTCACTATCTACGTTTAGGTTTAGGTGAAGGTGGGCGGATTTTACCTGTTACCTTCGCTACTCTTGGTTTGAGTGGTGAACAATTACCAATATTAGTTGCTCACCCTGCTGTGATTGACTTTTTGCAAGGTACAACGATAATTTTATCCGTATTGCTGACTATGTTATTAACGCAAAAGATTGCAAAACAACCATTGCGATCGCTCCTTGGGCAACACCTAGCTGCGATCGCTTTGGGAGTTAGTATGTGGGCGATTATCGTCTTTTGAGCTTTACATCTTCTACCAGGCGGTTTCTAATCGCCTGGACTAGGTGCAAAATGTGATTTAAGAACATTCTTCCCTACGAACGTGATAGAAAATACTTATATGATTTATGATTTTTGACTCATAGTGTAAGGATTACAGATAATGCACGTTCTAAAAAGATCCATCAAACCTGCAACTTATATATCATTCCTCCACATTTACCAAACGACTTGGGGGACTGCTGGTGATATTTGTTTAATCCGTGAATCTGTAGCTAATGATAGTACCGCGAAGTTTATCGGGCACAAAATCGAACTAGCAATTCCCAGAGGGTTGGAGCGCGATCGCATCGCCAACTGTCCGATAATTAAAGTTGCAGGTAATGTCGGCGACGGACATCCCAAAGAGCATCCGTTGGAATGGGAGGCTTATGAGGGTGTAAAAGAAGAAATAGCTTTAGCGGCTCTCAAACCTTGGGGCTTCAAGTTAATTGAACTCTAATGTGGCAAACCAGGCTTCTAAATCCGCTTGAGCCTGAAAATCCAATAATGCTTCACCGAGATTTTCTAATTGTTCTAAGGAGAGAGTTTCAATTCGGTCTAGCATCTCTTGGGGTAATTCTCCCACCCGTCGAGTAAGTTGACGGAGAATGAGCAATTGCCCTTCTGCTTTTCGTCCTTCTTCCCGTCCTTCTTCCCGTCCGCGTTGTTCGCCTTCAGCGAGAATTTCTTGATAAATTACTGACTCGCGCATCATACCCTCCCGAAATAATTGTCGAATCAAGTCTTGATTGTATTTTAACCCCGCTAAGATTTGGGTATACGCGGAAATTTCTGGTCGTTGTCTTGGCTCAAGTTGATTAACTTTGCCCACAACTTGTTGCAACAATGCTTGAGGTTGCGTGGTTGCTGTTAGTGGTGCTAAGGGTAACAAAGCTGGCTCGTTGAGGAATAGTTCAGGATTTTCTTCCCATAAGCGAATCACGCGATATTCATGACGGGTAGTTTCGACACAGAAGACAGTTTCAATTACTGTTCCTGGTGCAGGGGGAAGCAATAATACGACAACTTGCGTTATTGGTAGACGATATAAACGATACAAGCGTACCCAATAATCTAGCATCCGCAAGGGTAGGGGTGGCGTAGATTCTAGTTTGGTTTGAAATTCCAGATGGAGAATGCGTCCTTGTAATTGTAAAAATGTGACATAATCAGCGCGAATTGGTTCAATGCTCAATTCGGTTTTGAGGACTTTGACGGAAGTTTGCGGTGTTCCTAATACCCAACTGGCAAAGGTAGCAGGATGTTTTTCGGACAGTAGTTTGCAGAGGTTATCAAAAGACATTAACGATCGCTAACAATTGAACAAGGTATTGTTATTATCTCGTGCAGTGGTTTGAGTAGGCGATGTCTACGATGGTCACTGAGCGGCTTGCCTTGAGCGAAGTCGAAAGGAGCCGAAGTGCGGGCTAGCCTACGCACCATCGCTCAAGCAAGCTCATTATTATACTCTGGGCGTATCTTTTTAAATTCCTGTAATAATTACATTAATATTCCATTTCTAGCTAGGTTGAGTTATCAGACGGTAAAAAGATAACTGTAGCGGTTCCTGATTTACTAGTAAAAAACCTAACTCCCCTCTCTTTCCTTACTAAAGAAAGGGCAGAAACAGCCTTTATTACTAAAGAAATTACGAATTATACAAATGTATCTGCACATAATTAAAAAGCGATCGCTCTTGTTCATTTTTCTCTTTATCCTGCTGTTGACTCTCCTCCTCGCCCTGCCTTGGGTAAGCGCGAAAGAACCGCCTCAACCAGAAGCGTGGCAGATTAACGGTATCGTTGCTGCTTTGGATGATGGATATGACCAAGTAAAGGGGTCTGCATTCAACAAATTAGTGGGAGCATCCACTTTTGGCAGAAACACTCAAATAGCAAGTAAACCATTCAGATA